>NZ_DAXS01000056.1:2351-3625 GCF_002506515.1 Caldivirga sp. UBA161 | reverse complement strand
AGTTATTTATAACTCATCAATACTGTGGACAATGTAGTAGGGATAGGCATATGCATTATATTCCTATGGGCTGTGCCTACGGATGGGGAAATAGAGTTTGCGTTTAAGAGAGGAATAGTTCAAGTGGGATCTAGTTCCCTTAAGCATGCTAAATTCCTGATTTCTACCTTAAGTACCTAACTTAGTGAGGAATTATAATACCTTAAATAACTTACTTCTATGAATCATGTGAAATTATGGGTTATGAAGCTTACTTCATTAATGTGGGGTATTTTAACCTGCACATTTCTCCTTATACTTAGTGATAGCCCTCATTAATAAGTCTTCAGCAATCTCAATAATGCCCTGATTATAATTGCGCATGCTCCTTAATGATTCAAGTGAATCCATAAGCATATTAATACCTTCACATTCCCTCCTTTCATAGGGCCTCTCCTTAACTAAAGTCCTGTACTTAGCCATGGCCATCATACCCTCCTCACGCTTACCAATCTTAAAAGACGCCACGGCTAGGCTATGCCAAGTATAGGCGTATTCAGGATTTAGCTTAGCAGACTCCTTAAACAATTCATAGGCTAACTCATACTTACCCAACTTAAAGGCACACCAGCCACCCCAGAGTAGGCTTGATGCATCACCTTGCCTTAAGTTCAATTCAAGGGCCTTTTCATAAGCCTTTAATGCCTCATCCTTACTCCCAGTGGCCTCAAGGCATATAGCTAAGCCATGCCATGCCCCTGGTATTTCAGGGCACCTTAATAAGTATTCCCTATAAAGCCTTAATCCATGTGAATACTCCATTAGGCATATTGAGGCTTCAGCCGCTTTATAGAGGGCTTTACAGTACTCAGTGTTCATAAGGCTAGGAAAAATATCCTACTTATAAAAATTACCCTCACATACACTTTTAAGCTGTGCAACCGCATTTAAGGCATGGCTTAATAACCCAGTTAAATAGAGCTGTAAAGCTTATGGAGGTTAAGGTAAGATGGATCCATATTATTCTACCCTTAGCTTCAATTTAAACCCAATAGCCTCACGCCTATGCCATATACATTAGTTTTAGTTAAAGCAACACTTTTAACCTCAATTATTATTAAAAGGCAATGAGCCTACTCTATAAGTCCTACATCTACGTATCAGTGGAGTGTGATATGAATTATGATAAGTATGATTATGGTGGGCGTAAGTATGTGCCCTGTATATTTAGGTTAACCAAGCCTATTGCAAAAAAGGCTTCATCAATATTAAGGGACTATGCCGGTAGGTTACTT
>NZ_DAXS01000056.1:0-2309 GCF_002506515.1 Caldivirga sp. UBA161 | reverse complement strand
CTGAAGTAATGAAGAGGGGGTTCACAGTGGGGGAGTTGGTGGATAGGTTAATGGGCCTAGTGGAGGGCTACAGTTACTGTACCTAGGATTAGCCCATACCCTTAATTAAGTTTGAGAGGAGTTTAATGCCATCCTCAATTCTCTCAGGCTTAATAACGCCAATACTTAACCTGGCTGCATCAGGGAAGTTACCATTAATGAAGAACCTCCTAGCAGGAACATAGGTTAAGCCAGCCTTAACCGCACTCCTAAGTAGCCTCTCAGCATCAACACCCAGCCTAATTAAGGCGTAGAAGCCGCATGTTGGCTTAAACTGTAGGGAATTAGGCATGTATTCATCTAAGGCATTAACCAGTATTCTAAGCTTCCCCTCGTAAAAACCCCTCACCCTACTTAAAACCCTACTAACAGTATTACCTTTAAGAAGCCTATGCACAATTAATTGAGTTAACGTTGATGTTGAGAAGTCATGCTGCTCAAGCCTCTCCAAACTCCCCCTAAGCCAATTAGGGGCAACCACGAAGCCAATCCTGAGCCCCGGCCCAAGCAGCTTAGAGAATGTACCCACGTAAATAATGCTACTACTCATTGCCCTAAGTGGCCTTGGGGCATTTAATGAAAGTACAGTGTATGGGTCATCCTCAATTATTAGGAATCCCCTCTCCTCAGCCGCCTCAATAAGGATCCTCCTATTATCCTCACTCATGCAGGTACCCGTTGGATTATGGCAGTTGGGAATAGTGTAGACAATATCCCCCTCCTTAATCCCCTTAACCACCTCACCAGTGGGCATGCCATCATCAGTTATAGGTACGCCAATAACCTTAGCCCCTTGAAACCTGAATGGTGCAAGAGTCTCATAGAATGTTGGATCCTCCACATAAACCCTAGTACCCTTCCTAACCAGTAACTGAGTCAACAGCTTAATTGCGTGTTGCGCACCACTGGTTATTATTATACTCCTCCAGTCAGCGTTAACGCCTAAGTACTCCCTTAGGTACCTGGATGCCTCAATCCTAAGCTCCCTTAACCCCCCAGCCCCAGGGTAGGATAAGGCGCTTGAACCATACTCACTTAAAACATCCTCCACAGCCTCCTTAACATCACTAATTGGTATTAGGCCTGGGTCAGGTGAACCACTGGCGAAATTATAGAATGCACCACGCCTACTTACCCTACTAGCCAACTCAACAGGCGACCAATCAACCCTAGGTAACTTAACCTTAACCATTAAGAAACCCCACTGGCGCATACCTTTAATTGTGTTAACGGTCAGGGAATTGACTTGAAAAGCTATTAAATAATAAGGACTAATCCTGATCCATGCGGGTCTGCATCATAGGGTTAGGTAGAATGGGCAGGGGTATTGCAGTGAATTTATCAAGAAGGGGGCATGAGGTCCTTGGCTTCGATGTTGATCCAAACACCGCAAGTAAGCTTAGCGGCAGTAATGTTGTGGTGGTTAATAATATGGTTAAGTGCGTTGATGGCGCCGACTACGTGGTAATAGCTGTACCAACTGGTAAGGAGTCATACAATGTGGTTAATAGTATTGCTGGTGCTGCTAAGGGAGTAATACTGGATACAACAACAATGAGCCTCAGCGAATTAAACAGCATACTTAAGATTGTTGGGGAGAGGGGGTTAAGGTACCTATCGGTTAGGCTTGAGAAGGGGCCTAGGGAGGCTGAGAGAGGTGAACTTGTCCTATATGTGGGTGGCGATGAGGGTTTATTTAAGGAATCAAGCAATATACTAGGCCAAATAGGTACGCCAATCTACGTTGGCAATCATGAACAAGCCACAGCACTTAAATTAATAAGCAATGTAATACTAACAGCCAATACAGTAATACTTGCTGAAGTATCGTCTTTAATCCGTAAACTTGGAATGGATCCAGATACCGTAGTTAAGGCATTATCCATGGGTGGCTCCGACTCAGCGCAATTAAGGGCTAGGTTACCATGGATGCTTAAGGGTAATTATGGTGAGTCTTTTTCATTGAAGCTAGCTAGGGATGTTATTGATAAAGCCCTTGAATATGCACAATCCATGGACATTCAACTACCCATAATAACGCTAATAGATGAATTACTCAGAATAGCTGAAGCCGCTGGATACGGCTCAAGGGACTTCTCAGAAATAGCTGAAATACTTAAGGTTAATGAAAGGAAGTAAATATTAATTTAACTTTTAAGGAAAAAGAATAAAGGTTTTAATTAATAATTATAGCACTAATGCCAGCATTATCTTCTTCTTAATGTTATTATTGCTGTTATTATGGCTATGATTATTACTATGATTACTAT
>NZ_DAXS01000047.1 GCF_002506515.1 Caldivirga sp. UBA161 | reverse complement strand
TAAAGGCGTTGAGGGAGGATCAGAGGAGTGGCTTTAATGCGCTTAATAGGAAGTTGGATGCCTTGGGTGCTAGGTGGGGCATTCTCGCTGAGGGTGCTTTTAGGGAGGGTATGAGGGGTATTGTGGAGGAGTTGCTTGGTGTTGCTAGTGTTGGGAAGTGGACTTATAATGATGCTAGTGGTGAGGTTTATGGTAAGCCATCAATGGTTGAAGTGGATTTAGTGATTAAGAATAATGAGCATATCCTAGTTGAAATCAAGGCCAATATATCAAAGGGTGATGTGCTTGAATTCTGGAGGATTGGTAAGCTATATGAGGAGGTTAATAGTGTTAAACCAAGGCTAATAATGATCACACCATACATTGATGAAAAAGCCATGGAACTAGCCAAAGAACTCAGCATTGAAGTCTATACTCCTTAATCCTGAGCTTAGCTCAAGGGCTCCTCTACAATGATTTTGAAATGAAGAAGTATACAAAAGTAGCAAGGTAATATAAATAAAAGTAAAATAATATGGAAAAGAGGGGGCTTTTTAGTTCCTGAGTGGTTAATGTTTAAATTTCCCTTAATTTAGTGCGTTTTATGAGTATTAAGTTTGATATAGTTGATGTTAAGTATCCGCCTGACTCAAACATAATAATAGGGTACTCCCACTTCATAATGACTGTTGAGGACTTATATGAGGCCTTAGTATCCTCTGTTCCAGGCATTAAGTTTGGGTTAGCCTTCTGTGAGGCCAGTGGTAAGAGGCTTATTAGGCATGAGGGTAATGATGAGGAGCTTAGGAATGCAGCCATTGACCTATGCTCCAGGATAGCTGCTGGCCATGTTTTCGTAATATTCATTAGGAACGCCTACCCAATCAACGTGCTTAATGCCATAAAGAACGTTAAAGAAGTCACCAGGATACTGGCTGCTACAGGTAACCCGCTCTCCATAATTGTTGCTGAAGTGGCTCCAGAACGCAGGGGTGTAATTGGTGTAGTTGATGGCTACTCACCCCTAGGCGTTGAGAAGCCTGAGGATGCTAGGGAGCGTAAGGAGTTGGTTAGGAGGTTCGGCTACAAGATGGCTCCTTAACCGGTGATTAAACTGAATTGTGAGGACGCATACTGGGAGTTGAGGAATAGGATTGAGGTGGCATGCGGGCCATTATCAATGCTTAGGAGGATAGTTGGCATCGGCAACATTGATGATATTGCGGTACACTTTAGGGATATTGATGCAGTGCCGAAGGAATTAATGGTGTTTAAGGTTGGGGCAGTAGGCTTTTCCCATAGGGCCATATACGTTGGTGGCCTACCCCACATTAGTCTTGAGGACTTCATAGCCTCACTACCACTAAACAATAGAGAATACTGGGGATTGGTTAATAGATTCAATTTAAATCAAGTCAACATACCTCTAATACTTAGGTTAGCTGAGGAGGCAGGTACAATTAAGGACGTTATTAAACTACTTGAGAATTCGGGCTTAAACATAAACCAATACCCACCACTGAGGGTTAATTAAGAGAATAGGTAAGCCTTATAAGCCTTATTAAACTAAGCCCAGCCAGCGGGGGTGCCCGAGCATGGTCAAAGGGGGCGGNNCCGTTGGCGTAGGCCTGCGTGGGTTCAAATCCCACCCCCCGCATCAGAAATAGAAAAATCCCAGTTCATATAGGTTGTAGGGTCCTTAAATATAACTTTACATAGCCATATACAGTATGGTGAATTACAGGCTTTACAATCTGTCCAAGATCGTAAATGAGGATTGTATTGGAATCATTGGATTATATTGTAGTCAGTAACTAATTTTAAAAGTAGTAAGCGTGGGTTAGAGAATTAATAATAGGATTGATGAAGTTATTAAAGTAATGCCCGATAAGTTTCCCGGTAAAGTAATCTACTGCCTAAGGGCAATGCCAGGGGTAATCGAAGAGGCTAATAGGTTAGGGATATGGTTACTAGAATCTGGTAAAGAGAGGATACAGATAAACCTCTAACCTGGCAACCTCCGCTACTGCTTAGATGGAGATTACTAATGGTAGAGAAACTCATTGGATGAAGAGGTATATAATTATTAAGTTAAGGATTATTGTACATTACCTATGGATTAATTATTGAGCTAAAATTAAGCAGCTTACTTAATGCATGTGAATAATAAATATGAATAAAGATGTGGTGTTGATTTATTACCATGCTTTAAGCATGGGCCTCCCTTATCCACTCGCGTGGGCTAAGAATTATTTTCCTCTAGGACTTATGGCTTAAATTCCTTACAGCCTTAAGTTAACCGGTGAGTTTAAGCCAATTGAAGAATTAAGAAGGCTAGTACAGAATACCGGAATAACACCAGATAAGGAAGTCATAACCTACTGTAGGATAGGGAAGAGGGCATACACACGTGGCTCGCCCTGAAGTACTTGCTGGGTTACCCAGCTGTGAGGGTTTATGATGGGTCATGGGCCAAGTGGGGTAACCTAGTGGGTGCTCCGGTTAAGAAAGGTAACAAACCATGAAAGTAATAAGCAGGGTTAAAATGGATAAAATAGAATCCTGTGGAGGATCCAGAAGCCCGCTAAACCTAGTATTTGACGCCATTAGAAAATTAAGGAATGCGGGGAGGCTGTGGAGGTCCTACTTAATGACTACGACTGGTTCCTAACCCTAAAATACGCCTTCCAAGTTAAATAATAGGGGTTGAAAATCATTGAAAGGGATAAGGAGGGTAACTTTCTAAAATTAGAAATCGTAAAGGGGCTGTAACACCCAATAAACTCAAATAAAAGGTGCGGTAATTTTTGAAATACTCCCATATCCACCGTGTTGGTTATCGCGCCTTGTTTCTCAATCTTTTATTGCGTTAATGAATTTAATGAGTATCATATTGCGGATCTAATTCATAATTCTGCTTACCTTCACTTAACGTAATGGTGCTATTGTGTGGATTATTAATTTAATGCATTTTAATGGCTATGTAATTAATGGTTTACCTACTTGATTTTAATACTAATCCTAGTATTATAAGTATTACACCAACTACGCCTACCACTATACTTAATAGAATCAATACGCCACCTGCTATTGATGATATTATCACTAAGTTAGCTGTACTGTATTTAATTGTTATGGGTACTGAGTAATTATTGATCAAGTATAGCACACTGGTTCCGTTAAGCATTGTGAAGACTACAACATAGTAACCATCCCTATACGTAGTAATCATGAAGCCAGACTCGTTACTATATATCCTCAGTGGCTTATTTATTGAGCTTGAGTAGTATATTGTTAATGCCTTTCCCGGTGATGCAACGCCAATTGTTATATTCTCACCAGGATTTAATGCTGCTGTTGTGGTTAATGGTTTAAAGGTTTTACCAATAATGTAAGCACCAACTATGAAGAATACTAATGCCACCACAATAAGTGCAATACCTGCTACTAATAATCCCCTCCTCATACTGGTTTAATCCACATAGGGTTAATAAACCTTAATATAATTAATGCCAGAATAAGGGTGAGTGCCTTACTCCTCAAGATAGGCTTGCCTCATGATTAATATTAGTAAAGCACAATTGAGGGTAAGATCTTTCACGTATTGAGCCAAAACCGTGTAAATACATTCTACTTAAGTTGAGTGAATGCATTATAGGCTTATTAAGTTAATGCTAATGGGCTGGATCCTTTTTGTTTTAATATGAGTCTTTTTTATAGTTGATTATAGTAATTTTTACTGATAAAGGATGCCTCCTCGCACCAACGTGGGCTGTGCCGTTGGAGTTGAAGGAGCCCCATGACCCGCTCGCCATTAAGCCGGTGGCTGAGGGCTAAGCCCATACGCTCAATCATAAATGAAATAAAAGCGTAGGGGGTAAACGGAATTATGGGTGTGGTTGCAGTAGTGGGTTTGGGTCCAATGGGTAGGGCGGCCTTATATTACTTAATTAAGCACACTAACCATGAGGTGTGGGGTTATGATAAGTCAAGTGAGGCCGTTAACAGTGCATTAAGCCTAGGGGCTAATGCAGTTAAGGCTGATGTAATGAATGATGATGCCGCCAGGAGGATTGCCAGTAATTCCGATGTGGTATTAACAGCTGTACCGCAGTCCATTGCTGATTCACTGGTTTTAAAGCTTCATGATTATGGGGCTAAGGTCATTGATTTAATATTCCTATGGAAATATGATAGTGGAATTGCTGAGAGGATTAATAATGGGCCACTGGTGATACCAGCCTGTGGTTGGGCTCCAGGCTTAACAAACCTATTAGCCATTGCAGCGGCCTCAGAGTTGGATACTGTTGAGGAGTTGGGGATTCACGTTGGCGGTAATCCAGTGAATCCAAGGCCGCCGCTTTACTATGAGTTACTATTCTCCATTGAGAGTACTATTGATGAGTATGTAAGGCCAGCCACAATTATGATTAATGGTGAGTTTAAGGAGGTTGACCCATTATCGCTTATTTACCCATTCAGGACTTGGCTAATTGATGGTGAATTCTCGGAATTCTACACTGACGGCTTATCAACACTAATAGCCACCATACCCAAGCATTTCAAGGGTATTAAGATGATGTATGAGAGGACCATTAGGTGGAGTAGGCACTTGGAGGTTATGAGGATTCTTAAGGACATTAGCCTACTAAATAATGAGTCACTAGTCAAGTCATTGGGCAGTATTCTTAAGCAGGGTGTTGAGGACTTCTCATTAACCGTGGTTGAGGCGAAGGGTACTATTAATGGTGAACCAGCCAGAGTTGCCTTCGAGGGCATTGATTACGCCAGCGGCGGCTTCACGTCAATGGCTAGGTTAACTGGCTTCACGGCAGCCATAGTATCTGACTTAGTGGCTAGGGGTGTGGTTAAGGGTAATGGCCTACTCCCAATTGAGGAGGCCTACATTATGAATAAGGATGTATTGAGGCAAGTCCTCAATGGACTTAAGGCTGAGGGCGTGAAATTCATGTTTACTAAAACAGTGACGGCCCCATATTAAAACTCAGTACTTAAACCCAAGGGGCCTTGAATTTAAATTAATCACTTCTTAGCTAGTTTAGCCGCCTCCTTGGCCAGTGAAACAATGCTAAGTGCAACCTCAACTGCATTACTGCCGAATACGTAGGTTATTGGTTCAACACCATAACCCCCAGTGTCAGCGACAACCTTAGGCTTACTGGCCACGTAGGCTGAAACAACCCTACTAATCACCTCCTCCTCACTGGGCTTCATTGAACCACTAGTCTTTACCATACTCCACCCAAGGGCCTTAATGGCCTCCTCCACATCGCTCCCCCACCTAACCGACGCCACAGCCCTTGTAGATGGGTCATTGCGTGAAATGCCTATGAGTATCATTGCCAAATGCCCACTGGCCCCATAGGTTGGTGGATTCCATGCCTTCACCCTCCCATTAACCTTATCAATCCTACCTGGTACAGCAGCCACATCACTTGAATCCCTTGGGTTGGGTATTGCCTCAGCTATATTCATTAAGACACCCGGCACCAGTAGTGAAACCTCAGGGTTAGCTTCAAGGATCTTAATGGCCTCCTCAACATTCATGATTACGGCATCCCTATGCATTACTAGTATTGAGCATACATTGCAGTTGGCTGGTATGTCTACTTTAACCATCCTATGCGCATTACAGAGCCTTAGGCCGGCTAAGTCCATTAGTAGAGTGTTCATAATGTACTTTGATGCATCATCATAGCGGTCATTAGTAATCATTTCAACCACAGCCCTACTAACATTAACCACCATGTCCCATAGGTTCAGTTTCCTAGCCTTCTCAACGTAATACTCATACTGGTTCATTAGCCTATTAACCATTGGTTGAGTAACACCAAGTATCTTAGCTATCCTAGATTGAGAGTAACCCCTTTCAGCAAGCTCCCTAGCCACCTCAGCCTTAATCAACGGTATGACTTCATCAACCAGGAACTCCAAGCCCAGGTTAAGCACATTAATCAAGCTAACTGAGGATCCTTAACTTAAAAACCATTACTCATTACTAAACCATTACCCATCATGAGTGGTAAGAGTAAATAGGTTGTGCTAAAGCTGAGGCATGCCCTCATTGCATAGGCATTAATTCCTAGGCCCTTAATTGAGTTAACACCTCCTTAATTACCTTAGCTGCATATACTGCATCATACTCAGTGAAGTGTGGTGACACTAGTATACCTAGTATTCTCCTAGTAGCTTCCTCAGTGTTGGGTAGTGGCTCATACTTAACCTCCCTACCGTAGAATGGGCATGACCATGGGCAACCCTTACCATACCCAATCCTATTAATGAATAATGGAGTCCTGTAAAGTGGTATTGGGTAGGCTACAGTCACTGCCTCAATACCCCTGGCCTTAAGTTCATCAACAACCTTATCCCTAGGTGCCTTAACCCCATTGGTTAGTAGCATTTGGTAAATGTGCCAGGCATGCCTAACGTAGGGTTTTGGCTTAGGTAGGATTAGTAAATCATTATCCAACCCACTTAACTCCTCAGTTAAAGCCTTGGCGAAGGCCTCCTTCCTCCTAATAATCTCCTCCACCCTAAGGAGTTGGGAGTAAGCTAAGGCAGCCTGCAGTTCACCCATCCTGAAGTTGTAGCCCAACTCCTCATAATAGTACTTGCTGGTTTCACCATGACTCCTAAGCAACCTAACCCTATTAGCCAATTCAATGGAATTAGTGGATACTGCACCCCCCTCACTACTGGTTATTGTCTTAGTTGGGTAGAAGCTGAATGTACCCAAGTCACCTAAGGCACCAGCCTTAACACCCCTATAAACTGCACCTAGGGCTTGGGCAGTATCCTCAATTAAGTATAGGTTATGCTCCTTAGCAACCTTAATTAAGTCACCCATTTCAGCAGGCATACCAGCCATGTGGACGACTATTATTGCCTTAGTCCTATCACTAATCTTAGACTCAACACTACCTGCATCAAGGCCAAGGGTTTCAAGGGAAATATCAGCAAATACTGGTACAGCATTTGAATGCAGTACAGCTGAAGCAGTGGCTAGGAAAGTGAAAGCTGGTACAATAACCTCATCACCAGGCCCAACGTTAATCGCCCTTAGGGCTAGGTGAAGTGCTGTTGTTCCACTTGAGACTGCTAATGCATGCTTAGTGTTGAGGTACTTGGCTAATTCATCCTCAAGCAGCTTACCATACTTACCGTATGGTGAAACTAGGTTACCGCTCATTAACGCATCCACTACGGCCTTCGCATCTTCCTCAGTTATCCAGGGCTTGAACCTAAGAATCCTCTTAGCCTCATTCATATGCTCCTATTGGGTATGGGTTTTTAAGCTAGCATTCAAACCTGCTTCATTAATTCATTAGAAAAATAATTATTAAGCCTAGGCTTTAAGCCTACGTTATGGCTATATTAAGCTTATTGAAGAGGTGGTTACCGCTAGTCATAGTGCTGGTGGTTTTCACGCTTTACCTAGTTGCCATTCAACCCCACTTAAACTCCTACACTAGCGATGAGATCTGGTATGTTTCAGCCGCTAGGAATTTCATAAATGAGGTTGGGTTAGGTAAGTACTTAGCCAATTATGGTGTCACAGTGGCCCCCTCACCGCCATGTAATATCACTGATGCTGTACCAGCCATATACTATAAGGATAATTTAATGGCGTGGTACAATAATGTGACCTACAGCCAATTAAGGGGTATATTAGATAATTCAACATGCATAGTTAGATTTGGCTACTATTATCCTGATAAGCAAAGCATAGTAACTTACCTCAATATTGAGCACCCGTGGTTTGGCAAGTACTTCATGGTCCTCTCAATGCTATTGCTGGGTGATAAGCCTATTAGCTGGAGGGTTCCCTCAATGATACTCTCAGCGCTAATGCTAATACTAGTATACTACATAGCCTTAAGGATAAGTAATAACATTGCCTACGCCTCCCTAGCCTCAGTGGCACTACTAATGGATGCAACATTCAGGGATGTGGGCATAATAGCGCTCCTAGACGTCTACGTGGGCTTCTTCACACTATTAACAGCCTACATGTACTTCACGAGGAGGTATACTGCCTCAGCCATAGCCAGCGGCCTAGCTGTGGCAAGTAAGTATCCAGGCGTCTTCACAGTATTGGCTGGAGCTTACTTGGAGACTTATAGGAGGAATGGCATATGGGGCTTAATCTACATTGCCCTAGCCTTCATAGTGTTCCTAATACCTCAATTACCAATAGTCTACCTAGTGGGGGGTATTCACAATTACGTATCAGACGTATTCTTCTACCTAAAGTGGTTCACTGAACCAAGGCCCCCTGGCCCAGTGGCCTCTAATCCATTTGACTGGCTAATTGGTGTTGACGCTTTCGTTAATAATGTAACACCCCCCTTGTATGCTATGGGGCTTCCAGGCGCATACCTGGTTGCGGTGGCTTACTCAGTAATCTTAATTGAGCCGCATATTAGGGGTAGGTTATTTAGCAGATTAACAATAAATGAATTATCTATACCAGTTATGCTACTAACCATTTGGTTAGGTTACTGGTTAATTTTCATACTTGGGGACACCACACTCTACAGCTACTACACAATGCAGTTTGCCGCCCTAGTACCCCTAGTCCTTGTCCTCGCCATGAGTAGGGCTAAGCCCAAGGCTAAGGTTTGGGTAATAATGGCTGCTTTAGCGGGGGTTGCGTACGGTATTTCAGTGCAGTGGAGGATGCTTTACTCATTAATAATGGCAGTAGCCTAATTTACGATGCTTAAATTAAGTCAAGGAAGTTCTTAATAATCCTAATACCAAACTGAGTGCCAATGCTTTCAGGGTGGAATTGAACACCAATCACCTGATACTCGGCGTGTTGAATACTCATGATTTCCCCATCATCCTTAGACACTGCGGTTACGATTAGGGAATTGGGTGGATTATCCACCACTAAGCTATGGTACCTCATACCCTCAAACTCATCAGGAAGGCCACTGTATATTGGTGAAGGCGCCACCCTCTTAATTATGCTGGTTTTACCATGTTTAATAACCCTGGCCCTCCTTATCTTTGAACCGAAGACATAGCCTATTAACTGGTGGCCTAGGCACACACCAAGTATTGGTACTTTACCAGCGAAGTGCCTAATCACATCACTTGAAACCCCCACGTCCTTTGGATTCATTGGGTTACCTGGGCCTGGTGATATTATTATTCTATCAGGCTTAATCCTCTCAATAACCTTAACTGTAACTTCATCATTCCTAAAAACCAGCGGCCTACTGCCCAATTCACCAACGTATTGAGCTATGTTGTATACGAAGGAATCGTAATTATCTATTATAATTGTTAAGTCACTCATGGTGATCCTCCCCCATAGCCTTCTTTAAACTACCTAACTTATGTTCAGTCTCCATTAATTCAAGTTCAGGATTAGAATCATACACTATGCCAGCCCCAGCTTGAATCCTAGCCACGCCACCGGTGGTGAATAGGCTCCTTATTATTATTGCGAATTCACCCCCACTACCATGCATTATCCCCAATGCCCCAGCGTAGGGCCCCCTAGGTGAGTTCTCGTACTTGGCTATGAGTTCCATCGCCCTCGGCTTAGGGGCACCACTAACTGTGCCCGCTGGGAAAGTGGCCACTAATGCGTCAACCACATCATTCCCCTTATCCAAAACCCCCTCAACCCTAGACACTAGGTGTTGGACACTCTGGTACTTCTCAATGGCGTAGAGTTCCTTAACCTTAACACTACCGTATACGCAGACCTTACCTATATCATTCCTCGCTAAGTCAACGAGCATTATGTGCTCAGCCCTATCCTTAATGCTCGATAGTAACTCTTCCTCAAGCCTAATGTCATCCCATGAATCCCTCCCCCTAGGCCTAGTTCCAGCTATTGGATGGGTTTCAACCCTGAGTCCATCAACCTTAACCAGTAATTCAGGGCTTGTGCCTATTATGTGCCTATTACCCATCCTCATGAAGTACATGTACGGTGATGGGTTAAGGTCAGCCAACCTCCCGTAGAATGCCATTAAGTCCCCGGTGAACCCATACTCCTCATACCTCGATAAAACCACTTGGAAAACCTCCCCATTCTTAATATCCTCAATGGCCTCTGAAACCCACCTCATATACTCGACAGGATCTGTGGCGTTCACTAAGCCAGTAACCTTAAATTCACCCTCATCACCAGGCCTACCCCTAGGTAACTCACCCTTAACGTAAGCCCTCCCTAGGAAGTAATCGTAAATGACTACGTTACTGGGCAGCATGAATTCGGCTTGAGGCCAACCACTAGCCTTAATTAGGCTAGCCAAGTGTGGTTCTATTGAGGCAATGGCTTCGTAGGATAAGTAACCCACTGCTACATTACCATCCTCAAACCTACCGAGCCTCTTGTAGAGGGCCTTAAGTTCATCATATAGTTCGCCATTAATGGCCACAAGGTCCTTAACCCCCCAGGCCACTATGGTAAACCTAGCCCGCTCAGGGAAGCCTGGCCCACTCTCAAGTAGTGTAACATGGTCCTCACCACTCTCAATAAGCATTCTAACGAGTTCCCTAGGCTTAGGTAATTCCTCAAGGGGTACCTTCACCTTTAATCACCTTAATAACCTCCATAAGCAACCCCTGATCCTTAATACCAGGGCTTGATTCAACCCCTGAGTTTACATCGATTAGATATGGGTTATACTTAATGATGAACTTAATGTTACTTGGCCCAATACCTCCAGCAATACCAACTTTACTTAAACCGGCAACGCGATTAATAATGCTTAGTGGTATTTTTAAGCCGTATTCAAACGACCTATGGCCAACCTTAGGAGCATCAATTAGAATATACTCCGCCCCCCTCATGGTTAAGTATCCTTCAATTGCCCTCATCGTTGCGTAATCATCAGTATACTCAATGACTGGTGCAAGGTTAATGTTACCTTGCCTATTTAGGTATTCATCAATGTTAACTACACCATGGTACTGCAGGATCGGGAAACCTAACCTAACAGCCAACTCCACTGCATCCCTTAATCCCAATCCCCTAACCACTGCCACTGGCTTAGCCCTGGAGAGTGTTGAGGCTATGCCTGCAGCATCATTAGGGTTCAGTAGCCTTGGGGTCTTAACGTTGGAGTGGATTATGAAGCCTGCGTAATCAGCGTACTTATCAATGAACTCTGCATCAATCCTCCTTGTTAATCCACAGACCTTAAGTAGAGCCACGCCTACTCACTGCTGCAACATTGTTGACGTAACTCCAAAATTCACTTGAATTACCGGCAACCTGCTTAACCGCCTCAACACCATCCCTTGGATCCTTAACCTTACCTGCAACGTAAAGAGCCATGGCTGTGTTGGCGGCTATGAAGTCTAAGGCAGCCTCATCAATCCCCATTAAACCCCTCTTAGCCTTCTCAATGCTCTCCATGGGGTTGGATACCACCACATCCCTTAACTCATGTTTACGTAGGCCCATTTCAGAGGGCTCAATAACATACTTATCCACTGAACTGCCCTTAACCTCATATATTATCGTCTTCCCAAATACTGAAGCCTCATCAATACCTGGCTCACCATGGACTAACACGAGGTGATCATACCCTATTAAACCAGCTGCATTAGCCATAACCCCCATCATACTTACCTCAGCCACACCAAGCACCTGCCTCCTCACAAGGCCTGGATTAGCCAATGGACCCACTAGGTTAAATATTGTCCTTATGCCGAGCTTCTTCCGAACAGGCATAATATTCCTCATGGCTGGATGGTACATGGGTGCGAAGGCGAAAGAGAACCTGTAGTTGTTCAACATGAATACTGCTGTTTCAGGCTTCACACTTATGTTGAAGCCAAGGGCCTCTAGGAAGTCTGCGCTACCTGATGATGATGAGACGCTCCTGTTCCCATGCTTAAGTACCTTAACCCCCATGTAGGCTGCCAGTAATGCTGAAATGGTGGACACATTCATGGTCCTTAACCCATCACCCCCAGTGCCGGCTGTGTCTATTATGTATGGGTCATTGACTGGTATTCTTAGGCATGTTTCCCTAAGCGCCTTAGCGAACCCTGCAACCTCAAAGGCACCCTCCCCCCTCACCCTAAGTCCCATGAGTAATGCAGCCGCCTCAGCTTCACTAACCTCCATCCTTAATATGGCTAAGGCAGCGTTATAGGCCTCCTCAAGGCTTAACTCAAGTTTCCCAGCTATCTTCTCTAGGAGCGGCCTCATGGTGCATTCACCCTCTCGTAGGCGTCGGGGTCAAGTAACCCATGCCCAGATAGGTTGAACAATATTACACTACCCTTAGGCATTTTCTTAGCCTCATCAATAACAGCCCTTATTGCATGCGACGACTCAGGGGCAGGTATAATGCCTTCACTCCGTGCAAATAAAACCCCAGCCTCAAGGGCCTCCTCCTGGGTGTAGGCTCTTGTTTCAACAATACCCTCCTTAACAAGTAGTGATAGGCTTGGTGCAGCTCCATGGTACCTTAACCCAGCTGCATGGCTTGGTGGCGGTACGTAATCATGGCCAAGAGTTAGCATCCTAATCATGGGTAGTAAACCCCCTGAGTCTGGGAAATCATACTCGTATCTGCCTTGAGTCAACTTGGGTGCGGCCTTGGATTCAACAGCAAGGAACCTAGTCCCCTCAAAACCCTCACCCCTCAGTTTAGCCCCTATGAATGGGTAAGTTAAGCCAGCGAAGTTACTTCCACCACCAACACAGCCAACTACTAGGTCAGGCTCCTCAGGTATTTGGCTGATTGCCTCCTGCCCAATAACAGTCTGATGCATTAGGACGAATTCAAGCACACTACCTGGAATATACTTCCTTCCTTCACCCTGAAGCACGTAGTCTATTGCCTCACTTATGGCTAAGCCTAGGCTACCTGGGTGATTTGGATTAGCCTTAATGGCCTCAACCCCATACTTCGTAACCTCACTGGGGCTTGGGTAAACTGTGGCACCATAGGTCCTCATGAACATTACCCTCTGCCTCTTACTCAAGTATGAGCTCTTAGTCATGAAGACCACAGCCCTAATCCCAATTAAGGCAGCTGCAATGGAGACCGCCAAGCCCCATTGACCAGCCCCAGTCTCAGTGGCAACCTCCTTAGCTCCATCCTTAAACGCATAGTAAACCTGCGGTACGGCAGTGTTGAGTTTATGTGATCCACCCGGTAACGCACCCTCAAACTTATAGTAAACCTTAACACCATTACCTATAAGCCTCTCCAACCCCCTAGCCCTCCTCAATGGCGTAGGCCTACCGAGCCTCACATATATTTCCCTAACTTCATCAGGAATTGGAACATACATTAATGATGTGAATTCCTGGTGCAGGAGTTCACTGGGCATTATCCTATTAAGTAAACCTATCCTAGACTCCCCATCGTATGGATCCATGGGTGGTGGGAGTGGTTTAGGTAAGTCAACTGCTATATTATACCAATGTGTTGGGACATTACTCATGTAAACCACCCCTAAGCCACTTAAGGAAACTTAATGCATCATTAAGGTCGCTTATCCTTTGAATGAAGGCTGAACCAACAACAACCCCATCAGCCCCAGCCTTAATCAGTGACCTAACCATGTCGGGGCTATTAATTGCGAAACCCACCACTAGGAATGAGTCACCCACAATACCCCTAATGGTCGCCACATTCTGCTCAATGTAAATAGGCAACTTAATGCCCGTTGCAGCATATAGGCCTAGGTATATGAATAGCGGCTTCAATTCACTTAAACTCCTAATCAACCTGTAGGGTGTTTTACTTGATATGAAGAAGCTTAGGGCCAACCCATTACTCCTCATAACCTCAACGTACTTACCTATTAACTCAGGGTAATCGAATATTAGGTCGGGGAACAATACCGTGGCGGCTCCAACATCCTTAGCTACCTTAGCAACATCATTGAGTGAATTCAAGTAGTCGCTTACATAACCCATTAAGACAGGAACCCTACTATACTTACTGTAATCATCAACAGCCTTAACCGCATCAAGGCCCATTAACTCAGCACCCCTGTGAGCCATCCTTATGACAGGGCCATCATACTTAGGATTACGTGTAGGTATACCAACCTCCAGGAAATCCACCTCAGCATCCCTCACCTTATCAAGGACCTCTAGGAAGCGCCTAGTACTCGGATACGTTGCGGTTAAATATAGGCCCAAGGCGGGCCTACTTATACCCATTGGAGCTGATCCTTCCTCATTAAGCGTAACTCAGTTAACTATTTTTAAGCATTACTGCCCTATAAACACTAAAGTGAACGCCACTGGACGTGAAATGTTTTAAAAACTAATACCCGGCAGCTCACCTATGCAGTATGTTAAGCTTGGTTGGTCTGGGGTTAAGGTTTCACAGTTATGCTTAGGCACTTGGTACCTGCCTAGGCTTAATGAAAAGGATGAATACGGTGTATATAAGGTTGATGTGGAGGCAGCTATTAAGATTATGAGGAGGGCTTATGATGAGGGTGTTAATTGTATTGATACTGCTAATAGGTATCATGGGGCCATGGCTCCCGTCGACCTTAATCACGTGGGTAATTCTGAGCGTGTTGTTGGTGAATTCCTTAAGACTGTGGATAGGGAGTCCATTGTATTAGCCACTAAGGTTAGGGGGCAGATGGCTCCTTGGCCTAATGGTGAGGGCTTATCTAGGAAGCACATTAGGTGGCAGATTAAGGAATCATTAAAGAGGTTGGGGACAAGCTACATTGACCTATATCAGATTCATTGGCCAGACCCAGATACCCCTAAGATTGAGACTCTTAGGACTCTTAATTACCTTGTTGAGGATGGTTTAGTGAATTACATTGGTGAAAGCAATCACCCAGCACACGACATAGTTGAATTCATGGAAATAGCCGAAAGAAGAAACCTAGAACCCTTCACAACAATGCAGGAGATTTACAATATTCTAGTTAGGGATATTGAGAGGGATAAGATTCCTGTGGCCAAGAGGTACGGCATGGCAATACTAGCCTACTCACCCCTGGCCCAGGGAGTATTAACGGGAAAATACGTTGACTTCAATGCTAAGAGGTGGACCACACCCGGTGATTCAAGGGCATTAATATCAAGTGGATTACAGGGTTACTTCAATGATAGGAACCTTAAGGTTCTCCTGGAGCTTAATGAAATAGCTAAGGCTAAGGGGGCTACATTAAGTCAAGTCTCATTAGCCTGGTTAATCAGTATGCAGGAGAGGTTTGGGGTTAATATAATACCCATCATAGGTGTTAGTAAAATGGAGCAGCTTGAGGATAATCTAGGCGCCTTAAACGTGAAGCTGAGTCAAGATGATTTGAAGAGAATTGATGATGCCTTAAAGGCTCAGTAATTTAACTCATAATCTGAGTAAATTAATAGATTTATTAACCTAGAGTTCATTAACTGCTTACGTAAACGAAATATGGATCATTACTGTGTTAGCAGCATCATTAATACCAATACACTTCCCAATAACAAGCAGCGGAGTGAGTATGACGACTAAGTACTTAGTCATGTCGAACCTATTGCTCGTCCTGGTTACTATGGCGATAGTGGGTGTTATATTCACGGCACTCTTCATAAAGGAACCAAGAGGTTTACCGTTGGAGGTTTCCTCAGGAGAGTTAGCAATGTAATACCTTAAAAATGATACTCTTGCTTCTTCGCACTATCCAGGAATACCCCTTGGAACTCT
>NZ_DAXS01000011.1 GCF_002506515.1 Caldivirga sp. UBA161 | reverse complement strand
CATTAATAACTTCCAGTTTATTTGCAGCCCCGATTTCAAGAAACTCCCCAATAGATACTCGGTAGTAGTCTGATTTCCCATTAATCATCCTATATAGCGTAGTTACTTGTGGTTCCTCAACACCAAGTTTAGTTAGGTCCTTGACCATTGCCCTATGTGGTTCATCATCGATGTATATGGTTCCATCCTTAAGGCCAATAACCCTATCCACCATGCCAATAACCCTCTCAACCCTATGCTCACTCATGATTATTGTAAGCCCCTCATCATTAAGCCTCTTAACGAGGCTAAATATCTGCTCCGCACCAACGGAATCAAGCATTGACGTTGGTTCATCAAGGATTAGAATCCTGGGTTTAACCGCTAAAACACCAGCAATAACAAGCCTCTGCTTCTCACCACCACTTAGTAGGAATGTTGGATGCTTCATCTTATGGGCAAGATTAACCAATTTAAGGGATTCAATAACCCTCCTCCTCATTTCCTCAGGCTCAATAGCCCTATTCTCAAGCCCAAAGGCAACGTCATCATCAACGATCAGCGAGAATATTTGGCTCTCCGGTATTTGATATACAGTGCCAACTATTGTGGCCATTTCATGAACGGGGGTTTTCCTTGGATCACGATTAGCAACATTAATTGAACCCCTGACAGTGGCGCTTATTATGTTCGGTATAACACCGTTTATTACATTAAGTAATGTGGATTTCCCAGAGCCTGTCCTACCCACGAGAAGTATAAACTCACCCTCCTCGACCTCAAGTGATAGGCTCCTAAGGACAGGCTTATTATAACCAAAGTAACGAACAAAAAGATTATTAATTTTAATAATCTTAGCCATATATCCCCCTAAGCCAGTACCTTCTTAATGTAGTAAATGAATGGCGCCACAACAAGTCCAAGAACAACACCAGCACCTATACTGGTTATGGTTGTTATGAACCAGAAGCTTGGTGTGAATGATATACCCAAGACAAATGGACCCCAGAAGCCCCTCCACCAGAATGGATATGCAATTGAGATAGTAACGCCGCCCAATATAGCATCAACAATGAATAATAACCTAGCAGGCTTTAATTCCTCCTCCAACTCCTCACTAGCTATGGATCCATCTTCAGTAGCCTTGTAATCAGCTGAACTCTTAAAAATACCCTTAAATGGCATTAAATAATACTTCCCCCTATATATTAGCCATATGTCAATTATCGCTGCATATGATGTAACTTCATAGAGGAACCAGAAGGGTTCACCACCAAAACCGTAATGAATAATGTCGGAGAGGAGGGTGTAAGTGAATATTACTAAACCAGCGGAACCAGGTTTACCAACCAATGATGCAGCTAACATTACTAAGAACATTTCACCAATAATTGGGTAATAGAAGTACGTTGTTACTGTACCAACCTTAGGTATTAATGGCGATATGAAGAAATTGTACACGATAAGCAACGCAGCTATTAATGCTATATAAACGAAATCAATAGTCTTAAAATTACCGAAAGGCTTACCCTCCCTGGGCCTCCAGGCCCATGCTAATAGAGCGAAGTAAAGTAACGTCCATATGAAGATAACGTACCAGGGCATTATGGTGTTTAAGTTAAAGTGTACGCCATTCCAAACCATGTACTCACCAAGGGATACTGACGGGATTATTTAAAAAATTTACGTAGGTACTGCAACTATACTATTTAGAAGAATATATACCACGACAATATAATTTTAAAGTATGAAGACTCCAGTAATTTCATTATACTCATTAAGTGAAGGGGGTTAAATATAACTTCACTAGTGTACTTAAAGTCTCTCAATACTGGGATCTTTTACGCAACTTCAGGATAATTCATTTCAGCGGCCTTCTGAATATACATTAAATTCCTAATTAACCTTACCTAATTTATTAATTAAGATTTAAATATTAGGTGCTGAGCTGCCTACAGATCTCTCCGTAACAAAACACTTGAATAATCCTATTACACTAAATGCCTCTATCTCCTTTCCAAGCAATTGTAGTACTTGAGGTAGTGCATACTAGTATTATGCTTCTTCATTCAAGTTCACTATGAGGCTTTGCATAAGCTTATTACTGAAGGTCCGCCCTTTAGGGTGGAGGTCAAGTGAAGTATATTGAATACTCATTGCTTAAGCATCTTTAAGGCTATTTCCCTTAACCCAAGCTTCCTATCCTTAAATAATTCAGGCTCCATCTGCCTTATATCCCTAGATAACTGTGGCTTAAACTCCATCTTACTTAAAATATCCTTCTCAATGTCTACACCCGGTGCATATTCCTCAAGCAGTAACCCCCCTGGTGTTAACCTGAATACTGCCCTTTCAGTGATGTAAAGTACTTCCTTACCAGCCTTTAGGCCTAATTCAGCATTGAAGGCTATCTTATAGGGCTTCTTAACGAACTTAACAATATCCCCATCCTTCCCAATAATCAGCCTACCGTTCTCAACCCTAATATCCCTCTTACCTGCGGTGAAGGCTCCGGCGAAGTATATTCTGGGTGCACCATGAACTATTGATGGGAATCCACCCGGTCCAGGGAGCCTCTCAGGTAGGAAACTTGGATTAACGTCACCCCTCGGTCCAATCTGCATGAACCCCAGTGAAGTGGCGTTAATTGCCCCACCCTCATATATTGTGAATTGGTCAGGCATTGGTATTACGGCGAATGGAGCTATGGCTACCCCAAAGTCATCACCGTTTAAGGCTATTCCACCCCATGGGCCTGACTCAACGGTGGTGAAGATTAAATCCCCAAGCCCCTCCTCACTAATAACCCTAGCCACTGTTGATGGTATTCCAATGCCTAGGTTGACTATAAGTGGCTTACCCACCTTACCAAGTAGGTTAACTAACTCAACGGTAACCCTCCTGGCTATTACCTTCTCCAAGTCTAGTTTACCATCCTGCTGGAGGCAAATGTTACTTGGGGTAATGCGCCCACATACCCTTGGGTCATATTTTATTGATGCTGATTGAGGGTGGTACTCCATGGGTGCCTCAATCACGTAGTCTATTAATGGCCCTGGGACGTGAACAACCTTAGGCCTTATTGAACCAGCCTTAGTAACATACATTACCTGGGCTATTACCACGCCTGGGTTAGGCATTGCCTTAGTGGCTTGGGTTATGGCTAATACAGTGCCGTATATTGCCTCATCCTCCATGCTTAAGTTACCTAACTCATCAGCTGTTGAACCCCTTATTAAGGCGGCATTGGGCTTTGGGCAATCATACATTAAGTACTCCTCACCCTTAATCTCAATTAACTCAACCCTACACACTTTACGCTCCCTAGCTAATTCATTAAGGTAAATACCGTCATACCTAGGATCAAGGAAAGTACCTAAACCAACCTTAGTAATCACAGGTAAGCCAAGTGCCTTACTCCTAAACCAATGCGCTGATACGCCTATTGGCCAAGTGTACGCCTCAACCCTATTCTCAAGGGCTAAGCGTTGAAGCCACGGTGATTGACCTAGGAATGGAAGCATGAAGCCCCTAATGAAGTTGAAGTCACCCTCATCGTACATTGACTTAGCTACTAAGTCAAGGCCGCGATTATTAGCTGCAGGTAACGTGTCCGATATTACGAATAAACCACTGGGATGCCCGGTCCTCCTGTATATGTCAAAGAGCTTTACTATAAGGTATTCAGGCATTGTTGCCGCGTTGAAGCCTGAAATAGCCACCACTGAATTATCCTTAATACTACTTAATGCCTCCTCAGCATCAGTAATCTTAGCGATAGCCATTTAACCCCTAGCTGAGGTTAGATGTTCAAGCTTAAATCACCTATTTCATTTTATATTAACCAAGAATAAAACGCATATTAGGCAAATGTCGGATACTAAAAACCCCACTCACATTTACTCTAACCTAACACTTAATAAGAGTGCACTTTAAAAACCCTCCCATATGATTAAATCCCTATTACTCGAGTTTAACCTCATTAATATTAATCCTCTCCGGTATCCTAGCCCTCTCGAACCTCAAGGCATCCTTACTTAATGGCCTAGTGGCGTCAATACCCATCTTCGTTGTTAAGCCTATTGATTGATCAATCGCCGCTGGGTCAAGGCTTGAACCCCTAGCACCCTCAATTATCACTAAGTCCTCGTCAGCCCTAAACCTCGTTGCAATAGCCCACTCAACCTCGCTTAAATCATCAATGTTAATATCATCATCAACAACCACAACATGCTTTAAGCTTGGGTGAGCGGCGAAGGCGGCTAGTATTGCGTTCTTACCCTCACCCTCAATGGTCTTCCTAATAGCCACAATGGCGTGAAGCCAACCCCCACCACCCCTAGTTAACCTAACAGCCTTAACATCAGCCACAGCCCTAACAGCATTCCATATCCTAGCCTCCTTCTCAAAACCCATTAAAACTGAATTCTCCGCATCACCTGCAATAAGCACGTGGACTATTGGGTTAGGCTTAACGTAGACTGCGGTTATTTTAACAATGGGCTGCCTCCTAACTACATCATACGTACCCATTACGTCAACGCATGGCCCCTCATCATGCTCAGCATCCTTAAGAATGAAGCCCTCCATAACCACCTCAGCATCAACTGGAACTGGAATACCGTTACTCAGCCTAAAGACCCTTAATTCACCGTTCATGAGCCTATTAGCAACACCTAATTCACTGACGCCATATGGTGGTGAGGAGGCTGAAGCTAATAGGAAGGCTGGGTGAGTGCCCCAGACTATGGCTATTGGCGTATCACGACCCTTAGCCTTATTATCATTAAAGATCCTGTATAGGTGCCTTGGTACAAGCCTAATCACGAACTTATCCCTATCAATAACTGTGAGCCTATGAAAGGAGGCATTAACGTAATCGCCTAAGCCAAGAACCACACCACTGGTTAAGCATGGCCCAGGCTCCCTCTCAAAGAACCTTGGTATTGGGAGTTTACGTAAATCAACCTCACTTAACCTAGTGAGCGGGAAGTCGTTAACCTCCCTTGGTTCAAGGGGATTAGCCTCAGCGTTAAGGAGCTTAATATAAGCCTCCTCTGCACTGTTGGCTTTTAGGGCCATCATTAACTTAACCCTAGTATCCAGTATGTTAGCCACAGCCCTGAAGCCTGGGTGATCCTTAATATTGCTGAAGAGTAACGCTGGCCCCATGCCACTGAACCTATGGGCTATTAGCGGTATGTCAAACTCCACCGCCATGGGTGAATTAACAACCTTAAGTAAGCCGGCTCCCCTTAATTCACTAAGGTAATTGCTCAAGTCCATTAAACACGCATCTAAAGGATACTTAATTAAACATTAACCGCATTACGTAAATGATCAACTATACGTGCATTATTTGGGGCATGTAGAGGTTTAGCACGTAGTTAAGCGCCACAGCCATTATGGTCATTATTGATGAGTGCATTAAACCAACGCTGAGGTTCCTGTAAACCACCTTACCAATTATCATACCTGTGAAGAGCGATTGGATCATTATACTGTAGACGAATAAGGTGTTGATGACGTTAACGCTTAGGCTACCGAGTGATATTAGGCCAGTGGGTAGGGAGCTTGCTATTGTTGATGCAGTTGAAATTAACCTCGGTATTAATATGGCTAATATTACTGATCCTAGGAATACGTACACTACTATTATAGTATAGGCTAATGCAATGTAGGGTTTAAGGGCATTCACTTTATCAAGCTCATTAATGACAACATTATCCAACTCCCTATAGGCTAAGTCAAGAACATCAGTAGCCTTAGCGCCACTCCTTAGGGCTGATTCAAGAACTATCGAAACTAATTCAAGGTACCTATTGTTAAGCTCATGGGCGAGGCTCATTAAGGCATTACTTAATTCACTTGGCCCTATTACACTTAACCTAAGCCTACCACTAAGCTCCCTAACTAAGACGCTACCATGCCTAAAGGTTAAGTTAATAGTCTCTGTTATGGTTAAGCCAGTGCTTAACCCATCCCTAATCATCCTAATGAATGTGGGTAACTCACCTGTAATGTAATTATTAATCCTCCACCTATTGAATCCAGGCATTGATGCAACCAATATTACTAAGGCCGCTGAGATTACGTATACTGATACATAAATATAATTACTGGGTAATGCCAAGTTAAGTGAAATATTCATGGCGCTTAAAGTAACCACCACCTTAGGTGATGTTAAGTAACTGAGTACAATAATTACTAATACCACCAGTACAGTAATGGATCTAGTGATTGCACCTAGCTTAACCATTAATGTATTAACCCTTAAGCGCCTTATAAACGTAATACTCATTGGATCTAAAGTAAAGGATTAAAAATACTACTGTAGTATTAGTATACCTAATGTATGTTAATGATTACGCCATATTAGATGGGCTAGTGCATGTATCAATACTTGTGAATAAGGATGGGCAGCATGTCTACTGGGTGGAGGAGCCTAAGTTAAGTAAGGAGGAGGAGAATATACTCATGAGGGTAAGGGATGAATTAGGGAAATTAATGAGCGCTAGGAATGCCCCATCAATATACGATTATGGTAACGTTAGGGAGTACGTTAAGGGTATTGCTGAGTCATTGATTAGGCGCCACGCACCCAATATTAGTCCTGAGGGGGCTAGAAGAATAATGTACTACGTATTGAAGAATACGGTAGGCTTCGGCCCCATTGAGCCCCTTGTTAATGATCCCAGGGTTGAGGATGTCCACATTAATGGCCCAGGTAGGGGCGTTTACGTGTGGCATAATAAGTATGGCCACATTAAGACTAACATCAGCATTACTGATGATGAATTAAGTAGACTAGTAACCCTCCTCTCCCAGAGGATAAGGAGAAACCCCAGTTCAGCATCACCAATACTTGAGGGGCTACTAATGCCTGAGAACTTCAGGGTTGAGATGCTACTTAGGGATGTTGCCTCAATAGGCCCAATTCTAACTATTAGGAAGTTTAGGGAGATTCCATTAACCGTGGTGGAGATGATTAAGTTAGGCACATTAAGCAGTAAGTTGGCTGCCTACCTATGGTTCATGCTTGATCACAGCGTCAGCATACTCATAATAGGACCCACTGGTGCAGGGAAGACAACGCTACTTAATGCCCTACTCTTCCTTGTTAGGAATGGGTTTAGGATAATTACGATTGAGGACGCTAGGGAATTGTACCTACTTCACGACCATTGGGTGCCCTTAGTGGCTAGGACCTCAGAGATGCCTGGGGTCGCTAATGTTGATTTATACGAATTAGTTAAGGTATCCATGAGGCTTAGGCCGGATTACATTGTTGTTGGTGAATTAAGGGGTGAGGAATCATACGTCTTCTTCCAGGCATTGGCAAGTGGGCACACTGGCTTATCCACATTACACGCATACTCAGCTGAAATGGCCATTAGGAGGCTGTTATCTAAACCCATGGAGATACCTGCAACCCTATTAACATCACTGGGCGTTATTGTGCAGATAAGTGTCGTGGCTAAGGGTGATGAAATAACGAGGAGGGTTACTAGGGTTGAGGAGGTTATTGATGTTCAGGAGGATAGGCCAATACTTAATAGGGTTTTCGAATGGAGGAGGAGCGATGATAGTATAGTTAATGTTAATGATTCAGTACTGATAAATAGAATTATTGAGAACCATGCACTGCAACCCAATGAGGTTAAGGCTGAGTTGAGTAGGAGGGAGAAGCTCATAGAACTCATGGTTAAGAGTAATGTGTTATCCCCCAGCAGCGTCTTTGAGATTATTAACAAGTATTACGTGAACCCTGATGAAGCCTTCAATGAGTTAAATGAACGTAATGCCGGTGAAGGTAAGTGATGTTTAGTAACCCCATTACGGTGCTTAAGAATTGGCTTGACTCATACTCACACCAAGTCAGCATTAAGAGCGGGTACACTATATCATCTGACTTAATTAAATTTAGTATGCTTTACTTATCTGCCCAGGCAATAGCATCACTTACCTTAGCCATTATTCTAATTAGGCTGGGGCCTAGGGTTTCACTACTCTTTATCCTAATTTCAGCATCATCATTAACGGCAATAGGCATGATTAACGCCTACATTGTGATTAGGCTTAGGTCAAGGGCTAGGAAATTCGACAAATCAATGGTTACAATACTGTTAACAATTATACCATTAATGGCTAGTGGAGAACCATTAGTTAACGTATTCAATTACCTAGCCTCCATTAAAATTGAACCTGAGGTTAATGGTGAATTCAAAAGACTAGTAAGCGAAGTTTACAGCGGCTTCGACATAGTGAGCGCGGTTAAGAGGAGTATTGAGAGGGTTCCATCCAAGATGTATAATGACGTAATGGGCATAATTATTGAATCATATGGGGTAAGTAGCAGTATAGCTGATGTACTTATGCTTAAGTTAGATTCAATAATAAGGGGGGAGCAGTCAACGTTTAGGTCAAAGACGCAGGCATTATCATTAATGATGGAGGTTTACGTGGTTTCAGCTCAACTACTGCCAATACTGCTCATAATATTAACCATATCACTAGCCCCATTAGGCTCTATTCCAATAAGCCCAGAAGCTCTAATACTACTCATGTTCCTAATCTACATACCGGTAGTCGGCTCAGTATTCTACATAGTAATAAGTGGGCTACTGGATTAGTGAATAAGCCATTAGGGTAAAGCATAAATACTAAGCCTGGGAGCCATGAGTATGGCCTACTGGGGTGTATTGGCTGCTGTACTTTTCCTAGCATTCATAGGACTGGTGGTGGATGGGGTAATACTACTCATTAGGAGGATAATTAAGGTTAGGGTAACAAACCCAATTAAGGTCATGAGGTTTGAGGCTGGTAATGCACCGGTAGGTCCTGTGAGAAGTACCTTACCTATGCAGTACGTTGGCTTCCTACTCATGTTCCTAGCAGTAGAACCCATTGTGGCGCTTCTACTGGCCTTATCAATAGCCTTCACAAGCCCCTTAAACATGGGTTATGCACTGCTTTTCACAGCCTTCATTTTAACCTACTCACCATTAATCTATGTAGCCTACAGTGACGTTAAGTACATGGCCTACGAGGCTCCTCGTAGAGTTATTTTAAGTGGAAGCAGTGAATAGTAATTTTTAAAAACGTAACAAGTCCAATAGGTTGTGAGTAATTATGGGTAATACAACTGTTAACACGTTGAAGATAACGTTAAAGACCATTGGAATGGATATTAAGCTGCTGCCGGATTCATTAGCTAGTTGGGGTACTAAATTCTCAATATGGCCGGCCCACTTGGTTACAGCATGTTGTGGGGTGGAGTTTGCGCATACATCAGCCCCAGGCTATGATGCAGAGAGGTGGGGGTTCTTACCCATATTTGGACCTAGGCAAACAAACGCAATAGTAATAGAGGGTACTGTAACTAGGAAGATGGCTAAGGTTGTTAAGACCGCCTATGAGCAGATGCCTTACCCCAAGTTCGTCATAGCCATGGGTTCATGCGCAATGGAGGGTGGGGTATTCTGGAACTCATACCATGTTGTTAGAGTTAATGAGGTTATTCCCGTTGATGCATGGGTTATGGGTTGCCCACCAACTCCTGAAGCTGTGATTAAGGCTATTAGGATGGTTCAGAATAAGATTGAGGGTAAGGAGGTTAAACCCAACATAAGGCCTAACCCAGTTGACTTATCTAAGGTACTTAAGCCTGATAAACCCCAAAGGCCACCTAACCCACCCCACAGGATTGAGTTTGAATTAATTAAAGATATTAATGTCTGTAAACCAGCGGCCAGCGTTAAGTGGGAGCTTGGGCAGAAGCTTATTGATGGTGTTAAGGAGTCCTTGAAGGATGGCGTTAAGAATGCCGCCGTAAGGGGTGTTAATGACCTATGCATTATGCTAAGTAACCAGAATCACCTTAAGGATGCCGTACTCTCAGCCTTTAAACTGGGCTTCGACCACGTTAAGTCAATTAACGTAATAGACCTCATAAATTCTGGCGTCTTTAGGATGGAGTATGTGCTTGGCTCATACTCAAGTAAGGAACTGCAACCAGTCCTATTAACAATATACTTTGATGTACCTAGGGATGAGGCTAAGGTACCCTCAATAATTGATGTTTACCCTGGCGCTGATTACCAGGAGAGGGAGCTTCATGACTTATTCGGCGTCTGGTTTGATGGTAATCCATGGATGGGCAATAACTTTATCCTAGACCCAGACACGCCTGTTAAGTACCCACTTAGGAAGGAGTATAGGATCCCCTCACTTAAGGGAGTTGTGGTGGAGAGGTGATTAATATGGCTGAACGAGAAGTCTCAATTAACGTACCCGTGGAAGTGCCAACTGAGGTTAAGTCACTCTTCCTACCTATTCCCAAGAACCTGGTTGAGGAGGCTTATAAGTCGGATGAGTATCTAGTCCTCATTGGCCCAGCTCACCCAGGCAGTGGACACATGAGGATTATCTTAAGGTTAAAGGGCGATTACATTGTTGAGGCAATACCAGACCCAGGTTACGTGCATAGGGCTGTGGAGAAGCTTGCCGAGACGAGGCTCTTCGTACATAATATACCGCTTGTGGAGCGCCCTACAATAGCTGAGTCATCAATAATGGACCATGGTTACGTTAGGGCTATTGAGGAGTTAGGCCAACTAGATGTACCACCAAGGGCCCAGTACCTTAGGGTTATTATGGATGAGTTAAGTAGGATAGGTGACCACCTCTACGATACAGGGATACTGGCAGTATTCCTAGGCCACTCCACAGGCTACATGTGGGGTTTTGGGCTTAGGGAATTCATAACGGACGCCTTAGCTAGGATGACTGGAGCTAGGATAACGGTATCCTTTGTAATACCTAGTGGTGTGAGGTGGGATGTTCACCCAGATGCCTTAAGGTACATCTATAACATGACCTTCTTCATTGAGAAGAAGATTGATGAACTAGGAACAATATTCACCAAGAACCCAGTAACGGTAAGTAGGATGAAGGACGTGGGCGTCTTAACTAAGGACCAGTGCATTAAACTGGGGGCTGTTGGACCATTCCTAAGGGCCTGTGGCGTCGAGTATGATACTAGGAAGGCTAGGCCATACGCCGTTTATAATCAATTAGAGTGGGAGGTACCTGTGGCTGATGAATGCGACTCTTACTCAAGGTTCCTGGTTAGGGTTGAGGAGATTAGGCAAAGCCTTAACATAATAAGGCAGGCGGTTAAGAATATTCCCGAGGGGCCGGTGATAGGTAATAAGTTAATGGCTAGGGTACCGCCTAAGGAGAGGGAGAGGGTTGCTAAGGATATTAGGAATTACTTATTTAGGCTATTAATAGGGTTAACGCTACCTGAGGGGGAGGCCACCACATTAACTGAGGCAGCCAGGGGGACTCTACTCTACTCCCTTGTGAGTGATGGGAAATCCAACGTACCCTATAGGCTTAGGATGATTACACCATCATGGTATAACCTTAGGCCATTTATGGAGAGCCTAAGGGGCTATAGGTTAATGGACTTACCAGCCATATATGGTTCATGGGGTTACTTCCCACCTGAGGCTGATAGGTAACGTTAACTTTAACTTAAAACTAGTTCCTCCATCATGTGGAAACGCTTTAAAGGGGTATGGGTAATGGCGCCTTATGGCCATTGAGAGGACACTCGTAATAGTTAAACCTGATGGCGTGAGGAGGGGGTTAATAGGTGAGGTTGTTTCAAGGCTTGAGAAAGTTGGCCTTAAGATCGTGGCCATGAAGATGGTTTGGGCAAGTAAGGATAAGATTGAGGGATTTTACCCAAGTAGTGCTGATTGGCTCAGGAGTGTTGGTAATAAGACTCTTAATAGTTACAGGGAGATGGGTATTGATGCGAAGGCTGAGTTAGGTACTGATGATCCTGTGGAGATTGGTAAATTAGTTAAGAAGTGGCTAGTGGATTACATGACTGAGTCACCCATAGTCCTCATGGTTGTTGAGGGTAATCACGCTGTTGAGGTTGTTAGGAAGCTTGTAGGTAATACACTACCATATAAGGCTGAGCCAGGGACAATTAGGGGTGACTACTCAGTGGATAGCCCCGACCTAGCTAATAAGGAGAAGAGAGCTATAAGAAATATTGTACACGCCAGCGACAGCCCTGAGGAGGCTAAGAGGGAGATAAGCCATTGGTTTAGAGAAGACGAAGTGTATAATTACTAAGCCTGCTTTCAAATTCACTGAGCAGGTGAATGAAAATTGGCCTTAAGGGAAATATTAATTATGCTGAGGATGTTAAGTACATGAGAAAAGGAGGAAATAAGGGATTAGTTACTTGTGCTTTCATTATAAATAATTCATCTATGCCCGAAGACTGGTTTTGGTTTGTATGGTTCCTCAAGGTACTTTACCTCATCATCAGTTAGCTTAATGCTAATAGCACCTACAGCCTCCTCCACGTGTTCTGGTTTAGTAGTACCTATTATTGGTGCTGTAACACCCTTATGCAGCAGCCATGCGTATGCTATTTGAGCTGGTGTTGCCCCCTTATTCTTAGCAACCTCAATAACCCTCCTGAGGATCTCAGCATTCTCAGGAGGCTCCACGTAAATCCTATAGTCACCACTACCTGGCCTAACCCTAGTCTCAGTTTCAGGTACAATTATTTTACCATCCTTATAGTACTTACCTGACAATATGCCGGCCGCGGTTGGGCTCCATGGTATTATGCCAATACCATGGGCCTTACAGAATGGTATCATTTCCCTCTCCTCCTCCCTATAAAGTAGGTTGTAGACGTTCTGCATACTTATGAACTTCTCATAGCCCTTCATTTCAGCAATATATATGGCTTTTGCGAATTGCCATGTCCACATGCTTGATGCTCCAATGTACCTTACTTTTCCTTGGTGTACTAGGTCTGTTAGTGTGGATAATGTTTCCTCAATTGGCGCCTCGTAATCCCACCTATGAATCTGATACAAGTCAACGTAATCAGTATTAAGCCTCCTAAGCGAAGCATTAATCTGCCACATAATATGCTTCCTAGACAAACCCCTACCATTAGGATTATCACTCATCTGCCCAAAAACCTTAGTGGCAATAACAACATCATCCCTCATACCCTTAACCAATTCACCAACAATTTCCTCACTCCTACCCCTGGAATAGACATTAGCAGTATCAATGCAGTTTATACCCAGATCCCAGGCCTTCTTCCAAACCTTCCTAGCATCCTCAAGCTCAACCATCCATGGAGCAGTATTACCGAACTGCATGGCGCCAAGGCATATTCTCGATATTTTCAAACCTGTATTACCTAAGTTAACGTACTCCATACTAGTTCTAGGAGGGTTAATTAAGTTAATTTATAAAAGTTGCCGTTAATTAAAATTAATGAAGCAATACTTATAAGTAGTACTTAATTCAGGTCTTAGATAAGTATGTCATCAACATCCACCACGCCTCAGGTTGTGAAGGTTGGTTTCGTGGGTTGCGGTGGTATTGTTCAGGGTGCTCACGCACCTAGTTTGGCCCAATTACCTAATGTTAAGCTTGTGGCCTGTGCTGATGTTGATAAGGCACGTGTTGCTGAATTCCTTGATAAGTATAAGCTTAACTTCTACACTGATTATAAGGAGATGCTTGCTAAGGAGGTCCCTGATGCAGTGGTAATAGCTACACCCAATGCCCTACATGCCCCAGTAGCCATAGATGCCTTGGAGAGCGGGGCACATGTGTTGACTGAGAAGCCCATGGCCATTAATGTTGATGAGGCTGTTAAAATGGTTGAGGCTGCTAGGAGGAGGCAGAGGGTGCTTATGGTTGGGCACCACATGAGGTTTGAGAGGAGTATTCAAGTTGGTAGGAAGTTTATAACCAATGGTAGGTTAGGTAAAATATACCACATTAGGGCCCTTCACCTTAGGAGGAGGGGTATTCCATCAACAGTAACCTTCCTCCAGAGGAAGTACTCTGGGGGTGGGCCAATGTGGGATATTGGTGTTCACACTATTGATGCAACAATGTTCATGGCCAACTTCCCTAAGCCAGTGGCTGTGGTTGGTAAGGTTTACTCAGCCTTCTCGGATAAGGCTTACATGAGGATGAATTACCCAGTCCCAATGACCTCTCAATTCGCCTATACAGCACCAATGGATGTTGAGGACTTTGCAATGGGTTTAGTTAAGTTTGAGGATGGTTTAACAATGTACATTGAGGCTACTTGGGCAACATACATTAGGGAGGATAGGCATGAGATAGCCATAATGGGTACTGAGGGGGGCATTCATTATGAGGGTGGTTCATTAAGTTATATCCACAGCATTGATGAGGAGTTCATAACATCAACACCCCTAATAGGCCAACAGCAGTCAGCCTACGCCCAGGAGGATAAGGCATTCATAGACGCCATAACCAAGGGTGCTGTTAAGGCTCCTTACCCAGCATGCACTGGTGAGCAGGGTGTGTTAGATGTGGCTATTATTGAGGCTATTTACAAGTCCGCTGAAAGTGGTAGGGAGGAGGCTGTTAATATTCCTAAGTCAATCATTGAGGCAATGGGGTGGTGAGCATGGGTGGCTTTAGGATTGCCCTACAGCTTTACTCACTTAGGGATGACATGCCCAAGGACCCATTTGGCACCGTTAAGGCTGTTGCCGAAGCCGGCTTCGACGGTGTTGAGTTCGCAGGCTTCTACGGTAAGTCGGCATTAGAGTGGAGGGAATTCCTTGATAAGGTTGGTTTAGAGGTTGCTGGAGCCCACATTGGTGTGAACAGCTTCATTGGTGATGAATTAAATAAGACTATTGAGTACAATAGGCTGCTTTGGAATAGGAACCTAATCATACCGGGTGTACCCGAGGAGTGGAGGAGGGGTAAGGCTGGTTGGTTGAGGTTCGCCAGTATGCTTAATGACTGGTCTAGGGTATTAAGGGCCTATGGCATGAGGATTGGTTACCATAATCACTGGCTTGAATTCCAGCCTATTGAGGGGGAGTTACCCTTCCACTTAATCTTCAGTAACACTGATAGTAGCGTTATGGTTCAAATAGACATAGGCCACGCCTATAGGGCTGGCTTAAGTAATAATGATATTATTGAGTTAATTAAGAGGTATAGTGGTAGGGTAATTACAGTGCACATTAAGGATTACTCAAAGGAGAAGGGGTATAATTTAGCCGTGGGTGAGGGGGAGTTAAATTGGCCTGAAATACTGAGTGCATTAAGGAAGTATGGGGGGACTGAATGGTTAATAATTGAGAATGAGGAGTACCCGTATAAGCCACCCATTGAGACTGTGAAGGTTAGTATAAGGAACCTAAGAAGTGCATTAAGTACAGTTAGTTAATTTTAAACTATTCATTAAGACCCCTTATTTCCTTAAATTAAGCACCTTATCAGCAACCCCAAGTTCACTTAGAATACTCACAATACCCCTAAAGGACTCCCTAGTCCCCTCCTCCTTACTACCACTGGGTGGTACGTAATGTGTTTCCAGGGAGACCACACCACTGTAACCGCTACTTAGAAGTGCCTTGAATTGGCCACGGTAATCAACCATACCCCCACCCACTGGCTTCCAGGTGTAGTGGCCATTCTCCACTGCAGCATCCTTAACGTGAATATGCATTATTAAGTCCTTAACAGCATCATAACCATATGGGTAAGGCGTCTCACGGGCGAAGAAGGCGTTGCCTGGATCCCAAAGCACTCTAACATACTTGCTCCCAAGCCTATTAATGAATTCCCTAGCCTCCTTACCCGTACCCACTATGCAACTGTACTCATTCTCAACAACTAGGTGGAAGCCCTCCTGCTCCGCTAATTCAACCACTGGTTGGAAGCGTTCAATTAATTGATTCAAGTAATTACTCAACTCCCCCTGCCACCAGAATGTGAATATCCTAGTGTACTTTAAGTCAAGCTTCTTGGATAATTCAATAACTCTCCTTAAGGTATCAATATGCCTCCTATGGGATTCGGAGTCATTGATGTATGTTTTAAATATGAATGAGTCGAGGTTAGATATCTCTAAGCCATACTTCCTAACTAGGTTACTTACCTCATTAATCTCCGAATCTGATAATTGGGAAACATTACGCCCCCAAAGATCCCTAACCTCCACGTGGGTTGCCCCCAGTTCTGAAATAACCTTAAGTGAGTGCTCAAAGTCCTGGGAAACCTCATCTGAGATTACACCAAGCTTAAACATACTGACCTACTTTAAGTATACAGCCCTGTTTTAATAAGTATAGTCTAACAATTTTCCACAAGCATCATAATGCAAATGTCAAGTATTATAATTAAGTGAACTTTTAACCGCTGAATAATGCTTTAAAGTGAATACAGTAATTATCAGTATGCCCGGTAAGTTAGGTGTCGGTGTTGTTGGGCTGGGGGCTATTGGTGTGGTTCACGCAAGAGCAATTAAGGAACTGGAGCAGGAGGCTGGGTGGATTAAGCTTACTGCAGTTGTTGATCAGATTAAGGCTAGGGCTGATGAAATTGGTAGGCAATTTGGGGCTAAGTCATACTACACGCTGGATGAATTAGTGAAGGACCCTGACGTTGACGTAGTCACCATAGCTACCCCATCATACCTACACGCTCCCCAAGCCATGTATGCAATGGAGTATCATAAGCACGTTATCGTTGAGAAACCAATGGCAGTCACACTGGCTGGGGCTAGGGAAATGATTATGAAGGCTGAGAGGAATCACGTTAAGCTTGGCGTAATCTTCCAGGAGAGGTATGCTCCAGATATTATTAAGGCTAAGTCAATAATCAGTAGTGGGGGGTTAGGTAAAGTATTCCTAGTTGAGGCTAAAATGATGTGGTGGAGGGATGAGAGGAATTACTACAATAGGGATGAATTAGCCAGGAGTTGGAGGGGAATGTGGGAGACTGAGGGTGGGGGTGCCTTAACTAACCAAGGTATACACACAGTGGACTTAATGTACTGGTTAGGCGGTGAGGTTAGTGATGTCATGGGCTTCTACATAAACGCCTCACACCCCACAATAACTGTTGAGGATACTGCAGTTGCAGCCTTAAAGTACAGGAATGGTGCCCTGGGTTCCTTAGCCGCATCAGTGTCAACTCAGCCAAGCGACTTCCAATTCAGGGTGATTAGGATTTATGGAACTGAGGGGCAGTTGGAGATAAATGATAGAACCATTACGCTACTGGCAACAAACCAAAGTGGGGTTCAGAGGATTAGCCCTGAGGCTAAGAGGGATACCTTAACCCAAACTGAGAACCTCCATAAGACCCTCCTAAGGGACTTCCTGAACGCACTGCGTGAGGATAGGGACTTCCCGATAAATGGCTATGAGGGTATGAAGAGCCTTGAAGTAATTAAGGCAATATACTTATCCTCAAACACTGGTCAAGCCATTAAGCTACCACTTAACCAGGTGTACGTGGTATGAAATTAGCCTTCACCAGCCTAGCCTACCCTGAATTAACGCTAAGCGAGGTTCTAGAGAGGGTTAGGAGGTTTGGCTTCGATGGACTTGAGTTAAGGGTTGCTGAGGATGGGCAGCACTTGAAGCCAATATACCCAGTGCCTAGGCAGGAACTTGAGTTAATTAAATCCTCTGGAGTTAAGTTAAGTAACCTATCTGGCTACGCCTCCTTCGCCATGCCTAATGACCAGGAGAGGGCTAGGAATGAGGAGTTATTGAGGGTGCTCATATTGATTGCCAGGGAATTAGAGGCCCCTGGGGTTAGGGTTTATGGGGGTAGGGTTACTGATGATGTCGATAAGGCTGCTGAGAGGATAATTACCTCACTTAATAGGGTTGTTAAGTTCGCTGAGGATAATGGAGTTGCCATAATGATGGAGACGCATGATGATTGGGTTAAGGCAAGTAACCTTAGGAAACTTCTAAGAGGCCTTGATGAGGGCGTGGGGATCTTACTTGACTTCGCCAATGTGGTTGCCGCTGGGGAGGACCTTGATAATGTACTTGAGTTGGTTAAGGGGAGGGTTAAGCATGTTCACGTTAAGAACTTTAAACTGGTTAACGGTAAGATTAGGTACACTATACCGGATGACCCAGCTGGGTTAGTGCCGATTAGGAAGGTTGTTGACTACTTGAGGGGAATCGGCTTCCAAGGTTACTTATCGGTTGAGTGGGAGAAGAAGTGGCACCCTGAATTAGAACCTGGTGATGAAATACTACCCAAGTACTTAAGCTACCTGAGGAGTATAATTAAAACTTAGGCATTGCCTAATCCTTATAAGTTTAAAATAGGCGGAGCCGTGGATTCAAATGAAGGTTGGCGTTTATGTGGGGGTATCGTATGGTGTGGACTCCATTAGGCAATTCCTAAGTAAGCTTATTTCATTAACTCAGGGGATCCAATGGTTCTCAGTGGATAATTCAGTGGAGGCATTAAGTGGTTTAGAGGGTAGTGATGTGGATATGATTATTGTGTTTGGTGGTGATGGATCGTTATTGAGATTCATTCACACTCACCCTGAGTTAATGGGAAAGCCCATACTTCACGTTGGGGCAGGTAGAATTAACTTCCTCAGTGAGATATTAGTAACTGAGGAACCCTCAAACATTTTAAGGGCATTTAAGGGTGACTACTACATTGATGAGAGGTACCTACTATCAGCCTCATTTAATGGCTCAAAATGCTACGCATTGAATGAAATAGTAGTTAGGTGTACTGACCCTGGGCGCATGGCTACAATAAGCGTCACTGAGGAGCATGGTGAGGAATTAATGAGCGGTAGAATGGATGGCTTAATAGTGGCTACACCAACAGGCTCAACAGCATATAGCCTAGCTTTAGGCGGGCCTGTGGTGGATTATAGGGTTAAGTCTAAGTTAATAGTACCTATAGCGCCATTCTCAAGAACCCTAGTGCCGATAGTTCACCCATATGATGTTAAAGTTAAGGTTACTTCAATGGATGAATCCTACATCATTTGTGACGGATTTATAAAGGGTAAGGCGGTAAGCCTACTGATTGAGCCATGGCCAGAGAAAGTGAGGCTGGTGAGGTTAAGGAGAATCATGATGTACGAAAAACTGAGGACAAGGCTGCTAAGGCCATGATACTGGACTCAAGCGGCTTATTCCATATAAGGAACGCATACATTATAAGTGAAATCGCTAATGCAGGCTACAGGCTGGTTACAACAAGCCTAATCGCCAATGAGGTTAAGGACATTAGATCCAAGGCACTACTGGATTTAATAAACATTGAAATCATTGACCCAGACCCAAACACCATTAACTCAATTAAACTAAATAATCCTAAGTTAAGTGATGCAGATGCTTCAATAGTAGCCCTGGCATCCTTAATGGCCACCAGCGGTGTGGAGGTTGGCGTAGTAACTGATGATGTAGGCCTTATAAGGGCCTTAAGGAGGTACGTGAAGGATATTAAGGTCATTACAATTAACGTTAAGGGAAGGGGCAAACAGAAGTAAATTTACTTTACTACACTCCTCAAGCCTAAAGTACCGTTAAGTGCAGAGTAATTAATCTTATACACCAACACCCATCCATATGGCCTTGAAACGTAAACCAACTGGAAGCCTGGCGGTGGGGTTAACCAATTACCGTAGAACCACGTGAAGTAAAGCTGATTCAACAGCGTAGTATTAGTGCCAACGAAGGGTGGTGGTATTAGACTTTGACCCAGTATTGGCTGGAACGTCAAAATTAAGTGAACTGCTGAGGATGATGAGGAAGATGACTGAGAGTAGGTTGGCCAAGTATTAAATAACCATAGGGGTAATGTTAATGGTGTTGCCGTAGTAGTTGTCCTTATTTGAGTTAAGCATTGATCAACAGTAATTGAGTAGGCTGGGGCCTCTAAATCAAAGAGGAGGCGGTAAAGCGTGGTGTTGGTTAAGGGTACGTACAGGTTGTACGTCGCAGTTCCACCACTAGGCGTGCTACTAATTATTTCAGCTGCACTAAGTATATGGGTATTAGTGTATTCTGGGGAATTACCAGCTATGGTGCTCATCCAGTAACTCTTAACGAAATCACCACCAGTCGGGTACTCTGGGTAAAGTGCACATAGAGCCACCATACTTTGGGATGATGAGCCAACACTTAAGGCCGACATGGGTGAGGGGACTGTTATAGGGAATGGGTAGTAGGGTAGGAAGACTACAACATAATCAGCGCCAACACTACGCAGTAACTCAAGGGACTTGGTTACATTGGTTGAAGTGAAGGCTGACGCTATTAGCGCGATTTGGGTACCATTAACCGTTGAGTTATCAGCTAGGCTAGTCCTATTACCCATTATCGCTAACCAGTACCCGTAATCCCACCAGGAGGCTAGGACTGAATTATGTGGGGTATTGTATTGAATCCAGTAGAGGGCATCAAGCCAATCACTGGATGGTATTGCTGGTTCCGTGGTTGAGACAATCTGCTGCGGTGCAGCAGCAATGGGTACACCTGACTGTGCAATAACTATGACCGAGGCAGCAAACAATGCAGCCACAACAGCCACGGTTAATAATCCTACTACATCAATACCACGCCTAGCCACGAACCTAATTATTAAGTAAAGGCCATAGGCGGCCACTGGGAGCCAGGCAAACATGAGCATTGTTAACCAAGCCTCACTGGAAGCGAAGTACACTGACATTACTGATGTAATTGATAGTAGTAAGCCAGCTACATCCACTGTGGATAAGGCGTAGGTTAATCCAGTGACCTCGAAGGGAAGCGTGTACCCTGTTGTTGAAAGTAATTGATGGGCAGTTGATGGAGAATGCTCAGCAACACTCTGAACCAAGGCGCTGCGGGCTGTTGGGAATAAGGCAGCCAGGTACTTACCGCCAGGTATATGTATGAAGACGGGTACACCTGATAATGCTAATGCAAGAACAATCACTAGGAATACCACTGCAGCAGCTATAATGTATTTGGACGCTGTAACTAGCTTACGTGCACCAAGCCTCTCCAGTAAAACAACTATAATCGTCACAACCGCCAGTAAAACTGCTAATGTGCCTAATGCACCAAGGCCAAGCACAGCATGTAGCCTATACCTAGGCGTCATGGCTAGGAAAGCTGCGAAACCAAGGTAAGTTAACGTGTAGGTGCCTAAGGCGTTTACAGGGTCGACTGAAATACCGTCAGTAATGCGGAGTGGAATAACCCTACCCCTATAGAGCCTGTAAAGCACATATATTGAGAGCAGTATGGCGTATGCACCATACGCATTCAACACGAAAGTGAATGAACCCCAGAACCATACTAGTGAACCATTCACTATGGCGGCCAAGACCGCATAGGGGATCCAATTCCTCTGCCTAAGAGCCTCAATGAATAAGGCCATGCCGAGCGGCGCTACGAATTGAAATAATGTTGCATCAGCATACCAACTGGCCTCACCCCTCTGTAGGAATATTAGGGAGAAGGCCGCCATTAATGCTGTTAACAGGCCCACATACCTACCTCCAAACCTTGAACCCAGGTAATACATGGATAAGACCGCTAATGCATTCACTATTCCCGGCGTGTAGACTGCTATTGATAGTAGGGTTAAGTGAAGGTGAAGGTGCTTAACTAAAATATCATAGAGTATTAACCCAGTGAAGGATACGCCTGGAGATAGGGTTGTGGCCCAGTTAACTCCCCATGGGTACCAGAAGTGGGTGTTTATGTAAAGGTGCCCATTAATTAAACCCCCACTAAGCCACCACTCAATACCCTTAATGGCCCCCATTTTAAGCATGAATTCCGTTAGGTAGTACCTAATATATGGGTCAAACTCATTAATGTAATTACCCCATAGGAATGCTGGGTAAAGCCTAATGTAAAGCCCAGCGGTGAAGGCTGCGGCTAATGCCGCCAATAGGCCAAACCACTGTGTTGACCTTAATTCCTTTAATTCAGCTTCAGTAAGACTTATCCTAACCTTACCTGGCGCCTTAGCAGCACCACTCCTCTTCCCTCCTCCTGCCTTAACCATGTGGACGGCCCACGGCGCATTTTAATAAAGATTTCCCAAACGATGCTAATTAACTAAGTCAACGCCTCCTCTCCTTAATCTTCCTGGTTAAGGCCGGGAGGAGCCTGTATAGGTCCTCAACAACACCGTAATCACAATACTTGAAGAATGGGGCATTCTTATCAATATTAATCACAACCACCACCCCAGACTCCATCATTCCAGCTAAATGCTGTGGTTGGCCGCTTATCCCAACCGCTATGTATAATCTTGGCTTAACCCTATGCCCACTTAACCCAACCCAATGCTCCTCACTCAACCACTTAAGGTCAGCCGCCAGCGGCCTTGAGCAGCCCAATTGGGCACCCAAGGCCTCAGCCAAGTCAATGGCAAGCTTCAAATCATCCTTACTCTTAAACCCCCTACCAACAGCCACTATTATGTCGGCTTCCTCAATCCTAACATTACTTATTGACTTACCTTCAACGTTAATTAGCTTTAATGAACCTGGTTCAACACTTACATTAGTGACCATAGCCTTATTACCTTGACTATACTGCTTAGGCTTAAACCTAGCAGCCTGTGCAACAATTATTACTGGCCGTTGAACCTCCAATTCCATAATAGCCCTATTCCCAACTGCATTAACTTTAAATGAGGGCGGCTTAAAGTCAGTGGGGTTAATTATGACGGGTATATTCATTAATCCACTTAAGTAACCACTAAGCGTCCTATACACCTTATTATCCGGCATTATTATGTACTTAGCGTCATTAAAATTATTAGTTATGAACCTAGCTAATGGAGCCGGGTCAATTAGCCCACTACCATTAATAGCGTAAACCTTTGATACACCATAATCACCTAGGTTAATCCCTTCATGATTGCCTAAGAGGAGCGCATTTATGGTTAAGCCAGTGGCCTCCATTACTTCTTGGGCTACACCTATGATGCCTAAGTTTCCTTTATCAAGAATTACTAGAATCATTAACCTCACCTCAATACGTTATCCTTAGTTAGGTATTCAATGAGTTTTTCAGCCTTCTCCTCAACACTACCCGAATCAATGATAATACCCCTCCTACTTACTTGAATGGCCTTAATACCCTTAACGTTAATCACCTTATTAATCCTCACATTAATGTCATTAAGCGTTAATAACTTAATAGGCTTCTTAATAGCTAACCTTATTTGAATAACAGTGGGTATCCTGGGCATATTAATCTCCCTGGTCACTGAAACAACTAGTGGTGCTCTTGAATCCACCACCTGCGTTTCATTATCTAAATCCCTCCTAACCGTTACAATACCATTATCAACCTTAAGCTCCTTAACATAAGTCACCACTGGTATTCCTAACCTAGCCGCAATCATTGCTGGAACCTGACCACTATAGCCATCGATTGATGCTTCACCAGTGATTATAATGTCGTAGCCATTAGCCTTAAGCACCTCTGAGGCCACTATGGATGTTACCATTGGGTCCGTTAGGATTAAGGCATCATCAGCAACCACGTAGGCTTCATCAGCACCCATGGCTAGTAACTGCCTAATTAATCCATCAGCCTCCTTAACCCTATCCTTGAGTGGAGGATACTTGAGCACTGTAAGTATGCTTACTTGCTTAGCAATACCTCTTTCCTTAAGTCTCACAGCCTCCTCTACGGCATTCCTATCAATATCATTTATCCTCAGGGGTGTTTCCTCAATTAGTATCCTATCCCCACTGAACCTAAGCTGGGACGTATCTAGGGATAGCTTAACCAGTACCCAAACCCTCATTACTATATACTCCTATTTAGTGCTTTTTAAACAATATGCCTTATTTACTGAAAGATGCATTAAGCAGTGGACTGTAATACTTAATTAACCAAACGCAGTAATCCCCTAATGCTTAGCGTTAACGATAGTAGGGTTAAGGAGGTACTGAAGAAGTATGAACCAATCTGGGCCCTTGACCACGCCTTAGCATTAATGGGTTGGGATCTTGAAACCTACATGCCCAGAAACGGTGTTGAGTATAGGGGTTTTGCAACATCTCAATTAATGCTAATGAGGCAGAAGTTAATGCTTGAGCTAGAAGGCTTAGTTAACAGTATAGATGAGGGAAAGTTGAATGATTATGAGAAGGGTATTGTGAGGGTGCTTAAGCATGAGTTAAAGTTCTACACTAGAGTCCCACCAAGCCTAATAGAGGAGTTAAGTAAAACCACTACTAAGGCTTCTGTGGTTTGGAGGGAGGCTAAGGCTAAGGCTGACTTCAACATGTTTAAACCCCACTTAGGTAAAATAATTGACTTAACAAGGCAAGTTGCAGATAAGTTAGGCTACAGCGGCCATCCTTACAATGCGTTGCTTGACCTATATGAAGAGAATTTAACCACCAATGACTTAGACCCACTCTTCAATAGGCTTGTCGGGGGTATTAAGCAGTTATTGAGTAGGATTGATAGGGGAATTTACCCCATTAAGCATGAGTTGGAGGAAATTAAGTATAATGTTGATGAAATGAGGATCATTAATGAGGAGGTGGCCTTCAGTGTGCTTGGAATGCCTAGGGAGAGGTTCCGGATAGATACCTCAGCTCACCCATTCACCATAGGTATGGCACCTGGGGATGTCAGGATAACCACTAGGTATGAGGGGATTGACTTTAAATCAACACTATTCTCAGTAATACATGAGTCAGGGCATGCCCTCTATGAGCTTCAAATAGATGAGTCACTAGCCTACACGCCATTAGCTAGAGGGGCGTCAACTGGTTTCCATGAGTCCCAGTCAAGGTTCATGGAGAACATAGTAGGTAGGAGTAGGTACTTCGTTAGGTTAATTTACCCAATCCTTAAATCAAGGTTAAGCATACTTGGGAAGTTTAATGAAGATGACGTGTACAGTTACTTTAATGTTGTTAGGCCAAGTTTAATAAGGGTTGATGCTGATGAAGTAACGTACAACCTCCACATTGCTATTAGGTATGAGTTGGAGAAGAGGATCCTTGAGGGATCCATGGAGGTAGGTGATTTACCTGAGGCTTGGAACACATTAATGGAGAATTACCTAGGTGTGAGGCCGAGAAATGATAGTGAGGGGGTTTTACAGGATATTCACTGGAGCCAGGGTTCAATAGGCTACTTCCCAACCTACACCCTCGGTAACGTGATTGCCGCAATAATACTGAGTAGGATTGAGAAGGAGCTTGACTTCAGGAATCTGGTGGAGCATGGGCACTTAGATCCAATTAAGGATTGGTTAAGGGACAGGATTCATAAGTGGGGTGCAGTCTATGAACCTAAGGAGCTCCTTAGGAGGAGCTTAAATGAAGGTTATAACCCGGAGTACCTGCTTAATTACTTGGAGAGCAAGTACGTTAAGCAAACCTATTAGTAGCATATATGCCTTAAATTAAAATAAAAAATAATAATTACTCCTTAAAATTTCTTAATGCCAAGCGACTACTTATTAGCCACAATACCTTTAACCTCATTAAGTATTGCACTTAACGCCTCAGAGGCACTGCAGTGTAGTACTATGTCTGCGTAATCATCGTAATCAGTGGGCTCCAGGTTAATGATTATTAATTTACCACCATGTTCCTTAACCATAAGGGGTATGTAGGCTGCAGGGTATACTGTTAATGATGAACCAACCACAAGGACTACGTCACTTAAGGCAGCCACCTCAAGGGCCCTGTTAATTTCATTAACAGGCTCACCGAAGAGCACTACGTTAGGTCTAAGGATTCCACCGCATTTTAAGCATCTTGGGGGGTTCTCACCCTCCTCATACTTCCTTAAGGCTAAGGTGAACGGGTACTGGGCTCCACACCTCATACAGTACACTGTAGTGTAATTACCGTGAAGTTCAATTACGTTGATTGACCCAGCTGACTGATGGAGGTTATCAATGTTCTGAGTTATCACGTACTTAATAATACCTAACCTCTCCAATTCAGCTAACGCCAAGTGCGCCTTATTGGGTTTCGCACTATTAAGTACACGAAACCTCTCAATGTAGAATTCCCAGAAGCCCTTGGGGTTAGTGTTGAGGTAATCAATTGATGCTAATGATGGATCAAACCTCCTCCAAAGGCCCTGAGGACCCCTGAAGTCAGGTATACCGCTTTCAGTACTTATGCCGGCGCCCGTGAAGGCTATTGCATGCCTACTGCCAGTGAGTATTAAAGCAGCCTCCCTACTGCCTTCTAGGCACTCCCCACTGTTCATTATTATGAGGTGCAGGCGCCTTGATTTAAGCGTTTAATGGTTTAGGTAATACTTTAATACAGTATAGTTTACCTAGACTCATGGCTAAGGCCACTTTTAATTCAGGTGATAGATTAGTCTTCATAGGTGATAGTATAACTGATAGTGGTAGGAGGGATGTAGCCCCTCCCCTGGGTAATGGCTACGTAGCCTTCTTTAAGGATATTGTTGATTCACAGCACCCTGAATTAATGCTTAACGTAATTAATAAGGGAATTAGTGGCAATACTATACGTGACCTTAAGGAGAGGTGGGAGGATGATGTGGTTTCACTTAAGCCAAGGCTTGTTTCAGTGCTAATAGGCATTAATGATGCTCACAGGTTCCTGGGAGGTGACTTAGGGTTATCCCCTGATGATTACTATAAAATGTACAGTGAGGTGCTTGACTTAACCATTAGGAGGATTAACCCTGTGATACTGCTAATGTCACCATTCTATGTAAGCAAGGCTAATGACTTAGACACCTTCAGGAGGAAAGTGCTTCAACTAGTGCCTGAGTACGTTAAGAGGGTTGAGAAGCTTAGTGCCGAGTATTCGGCATTATTCATTAATCTTCATGAGGAGTTCCAGGCAAGGTTAAGTTACATTGAGCCGGAGGCTCTGGCTCCTGATGCGGTTCACCCTACTAGGAAGGGGCATATGCTTATTGCGTTGAGGATTTACGATAAGCTTCTTGGCTAACGCCCTCACCAGTTAACCTTAGTCCTCTCCTCAATGATTGCTTTATAAAGCTCATAAGTCCTCTTAGCTATTATATCCCAAGTGTACCCCTTCATTATTGTTCCCTTAGCCTCATTGGCTAACCTATGGGCTAGGCCCTCATCCTTAAGCAGCATTTCAGCGTAGTAGGCTATTTCATCAGGGTTATCTGGGTTAATTAGCACTCCATTCTCCATATGCCTAATGAAGTCTGTTGGCCCACCCCTATTTGTTGCTATTAATGGCTTACCAAGCGCCATGGCCTCAAGTGCACTTATGCCGAATGGCTCATACCTACTTGGTAATATAACTAGGTTTGAGTGGGCTATTATGCTGTATAACTCATCATCACTCACCTTACCTGTGAAGTAAACCTTACTACCTAACCCAAGTTGATTAGCCAGGTTAACTAAATACTCCCTCATTGGCCCATCGCCAATTATTATGAGCTTAATATTGCTAATTCTACCCAGTAACTTAGCGAAGGCCCTAATTACTGAATCAGGCCCCTTCTCGTAGACTAATCTACCGTAGAAGACTATTAATAGCTCCCAGGGGTAAGCGTACCTGGAGCGGTCATACTTAGGCTTAAAGCTGAGTAACGCCTTATCTATGCCGTTAGGTATCATAACTATCTTATCACCAGGCACACCAAGCACACTCTTCACCTCATTAGCCATATAGCTACTGCACACTATAACCTTCCAGGCCTCGTAGGCAAGTAACCACTCCCACTCATGAATGTGCCTTGACTCAAGGCTATGTAACCCACCCCTCCTACCGTACTCTGTGGCGTGTATTGTGGCTATTAAGGGTACCTTAAACCTATGCTTAAGCACTATACCCGCTGGTGCCGTTAACCAGTCATGCACGTGGATTGCATCAACATCACTTATGTGGCTTAAATCCATCATCATGAATATGTTGAATGAGTGTACCCATGATGTGAAGTCAGGTACCCTGACCTTGAATGCATCAATCAAGTGTACGTTAACACCCTCATCAATAACATGGGTGTCCTCATAACCCACTGTGGCTACGTCAATCTTAACACCCAGCCTAATGAGTTCATGAGTTATATAGTATACGTGCCTACCTAAGCCACCAACTATGTGTGGTGGGTACTCCCAGGAGAGGTGTAGAACCCTCATTTCGTTATCACCCTAGCTAACTCATCGATTGCTGGTACGTAATCAGCACTTATATTGAATCTGCTCTTAAAATCATCCACTGTCCTCTGTTTAAGTCCATAAACCCTATCGCACTGCCTGAAAACCCACCCCTCAATGCTTGCTATTGATGAACCAATAATATCGCTGTCAGGGTCACCACGCTCATACTCAGTGGAAAGTGCTATGCAATTCACCTCAGCGTTTAGGCAGCATGGTTGAGTCGCCTTAGCCAATAACCCCATTATACATCCACCCCACTCGAAGCATACTATTTTATTGAATTCACCATTAACCTTATACCTCATATTAGCGACAACCTGTATTGATGAACTGAGGCCATATGACACAACATTTGGGTAATCCTTAATGGGTAAGCCAACACTAATGACCTTGACTCTATCAAAGTCAGGAGTTTGGCTACTTCCCTGTGTAATAATAATTACCTCATGCCCCAGCGCCTTAAGTGCTGATGAGAGTGATGCTACTAGGTATTGAAGGTCAGTTAACGGTGAACCTATCCTAGGATACTCCCATGAGAATCCTATAATGCGCATTCATTAGCAGAATCTATAGCCCTTTTTAAAGGTTTAAGCAAAATAAATATCATCATAAGGCTTTGCCAGCGGCATTAAAGTACTAGTTTAAGTAATGAACATTAGCTCTATAATTAATTAATTATTCAATAGCAACCTCAGCTGTATTATAACCTGGTAACTTAGTTAAGTGAACCTGCAGTACACCATCCTTGTAATACGCCTTAACATCATCAAGCTTCACGTTAAATGGTAACTCAACCCTTCTACGTAGCTTATAGTTACTAAACCTCTCGAGTAGTACTGGCTTACCTGTTGCTATGTAAGCTGCGGGCTCAACATTAACCTCAATATAATTCATACCAATCCTCAACTTAATCTGCTCCTTACGTACACCAGGCATATCGAAGAGCACTATAACCTTATCCCCATCTTCATATATATCTATGGGCGGTTCCCTATCAATATCCTTACTACCTGTTATCACTAGGCTACTTATTATCCTCCTTAAGGACTTCTCGAGCTCAGTGATTTCCCTACCTATATTAGGTGGATTATTAACTACCTGCTGCTCCTCCTTAACAATCTGAACCTCCATGTGTTTATTTAAACAGTGGTGGTAATAACCTCCTCGTTTAAAATAGGGCGCTGTGGTGTAATGTGTAATATTTAGGTGTAAGTTTTTAATATAAGTGAATGTTAATTATCGATTAGCAATTGATTTAGAGTATTAAGCATAAAATATTTATAGGTGAGTGAAGTAGGTAATGTGACCTATAGTGGCGCTGGAGTCCGAGTCCAGGAGGATACAATTAACAGGTGGTTCAACCTTAATAGTGTCGTTACCTAAGGAGTGGGCTAGGCAACTAAACCTTCAACCGGGTGATGAGGTTGTGCTACTACCCCAGAGGGATATGTCACTCCTACTTGTTCCTAAGAAGGCTATTAAGCCATCCTACACTGAGGCTAAGATCGAAGTCACTGAGGAATTAGCTAAGGGTGATAGGTTAACTAGGGTAACCCTAGGCTACTACCTCGCTGGTTATGATGTGTTTAAGCTATTCTTTAACCAAAACACCATAGGATTAAAGAAGGATATTAAGGATGTTGCAAGGAGGAAGTTAACCGGGGTTGAGATAGTTGATGAGGGTAGGAATACGTTAACACTCCAGAACCTCATTAACATACCTGGTGACATAAGCATAAGTGATATAGTGTTGAAGATTATTAGGGTTATTGAGAGCATGCTGGATGACATTAAGGTTGCGTTAAGTACTGTGGATAAGAACATCCTAGTTGACATAGTGGAGAGGGATAATGAGGTTGATAGATTCTACTGGCTCCTTAATAGGATACTTAAGAAGCTGACTACAAGCAGTTACTACGCCTCAATGTCTGGGATTAAGGACCCAAGGACAATACTTGACTACGCTCTAATAAATAAGTCGCTTGAGAGGCTTTCAGACCACATAGTTCAGATAGCTAATGAACTACTACAGGTGGGTCAGCAATACATTATGGGTATTCCTAAGGAGCAGAGGGATAAGGTGATTGAATACGTGGATAAGGTAATGGAGTTAATAGGCGTGTTAAGTAAGACGATTTCATCCCAAATGACTAATAATATTAATGAAATCAATAACCTAATAGACTTAGCTAGGGAGAAGGCGCGTGAGGTTCGTGGACTTCAGGGAAGTTTAAGGGAATATGAAACATCACCAACAATAATAGCTTCATTCGACTCAGTCCTATATAGCATAGCCAGGATGCTTGAGTATATTTCAGATATTGGGGAAGCGCTGTTAAACATCATGGTTGAGGTTGCTTAATCCCAGGGATTAAATGCAGTGTTACAACATCTTCAAAAAACATGTGGCTATTGAAGAGGGCGTCAATGAAGTATAATGGCTCAATACCCCTAATTAAAGATGACAAGAACTCTAACCCATCACCACTAACTGTGAGGATGAATTCGCAGCATCCTGTCTTAATAATGTTAAATAAGTCCGCTAAGACATCACCCCTGTAGTTCCTGCAAATTGACACGTAGGCTGGGTCACCGCTACTTAACTCATCATTACTGCAGGTTAAGTATGGTGTGTTGAATACTATTAATGAATTACTAAGACTCCTTAAGCAGTCAGTAAGGTTGCAGCAGGCTGCATCAATATAAATACCCTCATCCTCAGCACGCTTAATTGTCTCCCTAACGGCAGTGCAGTTGATATCAGTTGCAATTAATTTCTTAAATGAATTAAACCTCTTGGCTACATTAATTATTATGTAGCCTGAACCACTCCCCACCTCAATGAAGTAGTCGTACCTACTCCTTAATTTAAGTAAGGCTAGGGTAACGTTGAGTGTTTGATGAGTGTCGTCTGATGGGCTATAGGTGAAGTTTGGGAAGTAGCCCATTACCCTATTGGCTCAGAGAGCTTAAGCCTTGGGTATATGCCTAGGCTTATTAACTCCTGTAGCAGTAGCTTGAAGGCGTAGGGTACAATGACCTTAGCTATCCTCCCCTTATCACCGTGTATTGGGCATATTGGCCTCTTCTTAAAGTCATCCCACCAAGCCATCATGCCGCAGTCCTCACACACATACATCGTGTACTTATCACTTGACTCAACCATCCTCTCATGAAGCAGCGCAGCAGCTCCATGGGCTATTAAAACATCCCTCTCCATTTCACCAAGCCTCAACCCACCCTCCCTCGACCTACCCTCCGTTGGCTGCCTAGTAAGTATCTGCATTGGTCCAGTTGCCCTGGCGTGTATCTTATCGGCAACCATGTGGTGTAGCTTCTGGTAGTACACCACCCCAATGAATATGTCTGCGTCAAGCCTAGTGCCCATTAATCCACTGTACATTGTCTCCCTACCACTCCACCTGTACCCTGCCTTCATCAACATGCTCCTAATCGTACTCTCAGGAACACCCTCAAAGGGCGTTGCATCAACAAGTGTACCGTATAGTGCAGCGGTTTTGCCTGCTATGGCTTCAAGCAATTGCCCAATAGTCATCCTGCTTGGTAAGGCATGAGGATTAATCACCACATCCGGCGTTATACCATTCTCAGTGAAGGGCATGTCCTCCATAGGCACTATCATACCCACCACACCCTTCTGCCCATGCCTCGAAGCGAACTTATCACCTAACTCAGGTATCCTAAGTTCCCTAACCTTAACCTTAATTAGCTTAAAGCCCTCACTGCTTTCAGTTATTAGCACTTGGTCAACAATACCCTTCTCACCCCTCCTCACTGTTATTGAATTATCCTTCCACTCACCGGCAAGTTGGCTCTCGGCTAATGCACTATAGAACCTTGGTGGGCTTATCTTACCTATTAAAACCTCCTTACTTGAAACGAAGACCTCCGGCGGCACTATGCCATCCTCATCCAGGTGAGCGTAGGCCTCAGCACCCCTATAATCTCTAACAGTGGGTGGTGGTATTGTTATCCTATCGTTCTCACCCATGGGGTACCTCATGGCCTCAGTTTCATATGATCTGTAGAAGATGCTTCTAAACATACCCCTCTCTATGGCTGCCTTATTAATCATGACCGCGTCCTCTATACTATAGCCCATGAATGATACTAACGCAAGCACTGCGTTTTGGCCTGATGGCCTCATACTGTAGCCTATTAACTCAAGGCCCCTTGTGGTTACTAGAGGCCTCTCAGGGTAGAGTAATAAATGCCCTCTACTATCAATCCTATACCTGTAGTTTGAGTAGGGGAATCCGAGGGATTGCTTAGCCATGGCTGCCTCGTAAATGTTCCTGGGCGATTGATTATGCTCAGAGTAAGGTATTATGTGAGCCACGGCACCCAGCATTATGCTTGGTATAATCTCCATGTGGGTGTACTTGCTTAAGTCAACATCCTTAGTATCACCTATGGTTACAATGGCGTTCTCCTCCTCATCAGCATCAAGGTACTCCACTATACCATTCTTAACCAAGTCATCCCAAGTCCACTCCCCACTCCTCAACTTCTCAATATGCTCCTTAGTTAACCTTAACTTACCATTACTTATAATTAATAATGGCCTCCTTAACCTACCACCATCGCAGTTAACCCTAACTTCATTAAGCTTCTCAATGTAGCCAACATTAATCTCACCATTAATATCTCCCCTCCTCCTAGCCTCCCTAATGGCATTCACAAGCGCCTGCGGATCCCTATGAACGCCTATTAACCTACCATTGAGTATAACGTTAGCTCCCTTAATCTCATTCCTCCTGGCGTCAAGAACATTAATAACACCCATTTCCCTCAACATAGCCTCCACACTGGCCTCATCAACACCCACGGTTACGGTAGCCATAAGGGCCATGTTCTTAACTAAACCACAGTTCTGCCCCTCAGGGGTCTCTATGGCACATAACCTACCCCATTGGGTTGGATGAAGGTCCCTTGCCTCAAAGTGCGGCTGCGTCCTACTTAGTGAGGATACAACCCTCCTTAGGTGGCTTATTGTTGAAATGTAATTAGTCCTATCAAGCATCTGAGTAACCCCAGTCTTACCGCCAACCCAATTACCTGTTGATAAGGCGTGCTTAAGCCTATCACTAATTATATCAGCCCTAACTATTGTTCTTAACTCAGGTATCTTACCCCTTGAATACTGCTTCTCCAATTGATTCCTAAGATCCTGAACAAACTGCGCAAATATTGACCTAAATAATTGCGCCAGTAGGTCACCCACTAACCTAACCCTCTTATTAGACATGTGGTCCTTATCATCAGGCTGCCTCCAACCCTTGTAAAGCTCGATGACACCTGCCACCGCTTGGCCAAGTTCAATAGCCTTACTTAACCTAACCTTATCATCAGGTGTGGTGCCTAGGTGGGGGAGGAAGTACTTATCAAGGTACTCAAGGGCCCTCTGAATCCTTATCTCCCTTGGGTGGCCAAGCACAATCCTCCTACCTATGTAATCCCTAGCCTCATCAACCGTTGGCGCTATTTGAATAGCCATCTCAAATGATGCAAGCAACTCCCTCTGTACCTCATCATTATCGCTTACGGCTAGGGCAATGTCCTGGTCCTTCTCAAGGCCGAGGGCCCTCATAACCACTGGGAATGGCATCCTAGTGGGTATCTTAGGTATCTGGACGTAAATCACACCATCCTTATGATACTCAACCACCACAGTAGTCCTGTAGCCTGGACCCATGGATATTATCTTAGCCCTAGGTATCCTAGTGGCTCCCCTCTCATCGTAATCATATATTGGCTTATTAAGGGCTAGATCCTCCTGGGAAACCACAACCCTCTCACTACCGTTAATTATGAAGTAGCCACCTGGGTCATTTGGGTCCTCAAGCTTCCTAACTATGGCCTGTGGCTTTAGGCCATATAGGTTACAGTACTTTGACTTAACCATTATGGGTAAGTCACCTAGGGGGACAGTCTCAGTGTATTCCTCACCATTTATGTAAAGCATGACTTTAAGCCGCATGGGTGCTGCGTAGGTTATGTTCCTTAACCTAGCCTCCATTGGGTATATTACGTTCTCCACCCCAGTGGGCTCCTTAAACCTCGGCTTCCCCACCTCAACATCAATGAACTTAACCTTAACATCACCTAAATCTATGTTGAATTCCTGGACTATCTCCTTAAGCTTCCTATCTACGAAATCATTGAATGAATCTATCTGATGCCTAGCTAACCCGTAACTCCTCACGTATGATTCAACGAGAGCCCACCTATCCTCACTGGCTATGTATCCTCCTGAATCCTCCGCTCGTAGTATCGGTAATGGCAGTAATGATGTTTGAGAATCCCTCCTAGCACTACTCACAAGCCTACATCATCACTGAGTAGGTTTATAAACTTTCATCTCCAGTGTAGCCGGCTTGGCGTGTAAGGTAATGAGGCAATCCTCTATGCAGTCTGAGAGGCAGCTCTCATTAACCCCAATGTCATTATCGTAGCACTCAGCTACGCAGTGTCGAACACATTCCTTATTCATAGACTTCTACATTAAGCTTTAGTGTTTTTATATTTTTCTCCCCAGAATGACCAGTATGATACTGAGATCACTGCACGGGGGCTGTGCACTCAATGCGCTACCGGTGATTCATTAGTTAACTGAATTTGAGGCTTCATTCCCTATGCGGATACTTTTAAATAATTAACACTTATGTGAACCGCTAAATGAGTAGGAGGTTTGAACGCGGCTATGGGATACTCTTCGGCATGCATGCAGGCAGCTTAATTAGGTTAATAGGCCTAGTACTAATGATAATTACCCCACCGTTAATCCTAAGCAGAATAGGATTGAATCCACTATACTCCCTCCTAGTCTCAACCTTCTATATCCTGGCTTCAATAGCGTTAGCGTTAATAACAATGAGGATGACTGGCGTAGGTTCATTTAGAATATATTACACAACAGTATTAATAATAATGATTGAGTCAATAATAATAGACTCAGCAATGAGTATTATTGAAGGTAAACCAGTGGTTATGGCTGGTGCCTTAGCCGCACTGGCACCATTATCATTAATGGTATCCCTACTTAAGGACCCAGTTGGATCAAGGTCAACAGTAGGTTACTTAACGGACTTGGCATTACTCCTAGTCATAGTAATAATTATTCAATTACCCACCTACTTAATCATAGGTACCTTAACCCATGACGCCATAAGCATGCCCAGGGTGCTGCTACTTGACCTAGTGCTCTTCTTAATATCCATACTAATAATGCTCTCCATGATAATCATACATAAGGTTAAGGGGACATTATACTACTTGAAAATGTTCGGCGCATTCATATACACCATGATAACCGGTGATGGATCATTCATGGAGTTTCACCTCCTAAGATCATCTAAAGATTCTGACATTAGGATCCACGTAATTCACGTAACTGAGGATAATGGCAATGATTCATTCATAGTCGTACCCTACATCCATGCAGGGCCAGTGAGCCACGTGGGTGGGGCTGACTTAATACCCATTCTAGTTAAGGTTGCTAAGTCAATGAAGACGAAGTTAGTGTACCTACATGGTGTTGGTGGTCATGAAGTTGACCCTGCATCATACGACGACACCATGATTGTAGTTAATAGTGTTAAGCAAGCCATGGCTAAGCTTAGATCCAGTAACCACACTGAAGTAATTAGGGCTAAGCCAATCATAAGGGTGGAGTCGGGGGATATTAGGCTAGTAGTTTTACCAATAGCCAACGGTAAGAACCTAGTCCTGGTATCCCGCATAAGGAAGTCCATGGATGATATACCAACCTATGTTTATAATAAGGCCGCTGAGGAATTGGGTAATGATATTAATAGATTCATAATCGTTGATTCACAGAACAGCTTCAGTAGTGATAATTCCTGGAGTGATGATGATGTGCAGGATTTAATTAATGGATTAAGGAAGGTACTGAATACTCCTGACGCTGAGGGTGAGTTAAGGCTAAGGGTTATTCACATACCTAGGAGTAAGGTTCCTGGCTCATTCATGGAGATTGGGGATAATGGGGTATACATACTGTTAATGGGATTCAATAACGCTTCATTAGCTCTAGTGGTTATTGATGGCAATAACATTAAGCCTGACCTAGCTAATGAAATTAGGAGGAGGCTGGAGGAAATGGGTTACTTGGCTGAAGTAGTAACCACTGATAACCATCAGTACACTGGCTTCTTCGGTAAGGTTGGTTACCACGTGGTTGGTGATTGGGTTAGTAAGGATGAGTTAATAAGGCTAATACTGAATGCAGTTAATAATCCTAAAATCCCAGTGGTTAAGGTCAGTTACACCGAAGTTTCAAGTAGAATACGCGTAGTAGGGTCTGATGGATTTTACGGTATGGTTAGAGCCGCCTCCAGTGCAGTTAGTTTAACGCCAATACTCGCATCACTACTGTTCATAGCCCCAATAGTATTATCAATAATAGCCACATACATCATACTTTAATCCTTAATTACACCCAGTTGTGGTGATGACCTTAACCACATGATGAGTGGCAGTGAAGAATATTGAGCATTATTTTAAGAATGGGAAAGCATGAGGAAGAGGAAAAATATAGGTGTTTAGTTTTGTTTAACGAATTTAATTACAGCAACCTCACTTACTACTCCTATCTACAATAGTCTTAGTAAAGGTCTTGGGGTTAAGTTGCCTTATTATGTAATCATAGGCATCCCAAGGCCTTGAGTGCTCACCACACGTGTAGACATCAATGGTGGCGTAGTTGTATGCTGGCCAAGTGTGTATTGCTATGTGAGACTCCAACACTAAAGCTATTACCGATACCCCACCCTTATCCCCACCTCCAAAGCGCCAAACCTTAACATCAACTAAGTGCATATTAGCGACCTCCGCCGCCTTAATTACAAGGTTCTTTAAGTATTCATCATCCTGAAGTAACTTATCATTAACCCCCCATACTTCACCAAACACATGCCGACCAACCACACCCTCTTCCCCAACCCCCAATCGGGGGATTGGACTTTCCTGCTGTTGCAACATTTTTCCAATTGCCCAATTAATCAAGGAACTGGTCTGTTTTTAAATATTTCCCATCATTAACCACCGCTGCATATATCAATTTATTAATGAACATAGTTGAGTTAATTCTCGTCGAATATAAGAAGCATAATTATTACGAGTGAAGGAGTATATAGACAGCTCATAAATGAGTAGGATAATATGAAAGACTACTTACCCATGTAGAATTCCCTATTGATTTTCCTGAATTACCTGTAATCCATTATATTCCAGAAATACTGGAAAACTTAGTTAACTTTCCCTTAATTTAAAGAATGAAGCCTCCTGTACGCTGCAGCATTAACGTTGAGTTAACCATATTAACCACTCCCTGAGGATTAAGCCTTAGTGATGAGGAGGCATTTGCATGATGAGTGATTACTGCTGGAACTGCTGATCTAACCTTAATGCATGTGTTATAATTACGTTATAGGTAACCTATAGTAGTGTTTATTAAGGTGATTAAACTCCCTATGAAGTATGGTGGTTAAGTTACCTAAGGCACTAACAATAGCTGGCCTCGACTCAGGCGGTGGAGCTGGTATTACGGCTGACTTAAAGACATTCCACGCCATGGGGGTCTACGGCATGGTTGCATTAACCGCCGTTACAGCTCAGAATACACTTGGCGTTAGGGCGATTCAGGAGGTTGAACCAAGCATTGTTGAAGCCCAGGTAAATGCCGTTGCCGAGGATATTGGTGTTGATGCAGCTAAGACCGGGATGTTAAGTAGTTCACCCATAATGGAGAGCGTAGCTAAGGTGGTTAAGAAGTGGGGATTCCCACTAGTTGTAGACCCTGTAATGTACGCTAAGAGCGGGGACCCGTTAATGAGGAGGGATGCCATGGACACCTTAAGGAGAACCATAATCCCCCTGGCCAAGGTAGTAACCCCAAATGTCCCTGAGGCTGAGGAACTTTCAGGAATCAGAATCAGGAACCTTGATGATGCCAAGGCAGCGGCTAAGAGGATTGCTGAGGAGTTTCACCCTGAGATTATTATTGTTAAGGGTGGGCACCTTACAGGGGCTGAGAGCATTGATGTAGTTTACTTTAGGGATAATGGTGAATACAGGGAGTTGAGTGCACCTAGGATTAATACAGGGAACACACACGGTACTGGATGCAGCTTCTCAGCAGCCATAGCTGCTGGTTTAGCTAAGGGTATGAATGCTTGGGACTCCATTAGGCAGGCTAAGGAATTAATAACAATGGCCATTCAATACTCCCTACCCCTAGGTCATGGTCATGGCCCAGTTAACCCAATGTCATGGGTTGAGTTAAGGGCCTACAGGTATGATGCCGTGGTGGATTTAAATAATGCAATGGGTGTTATTAAAAACAAGGTGGGTGAGTTAATTGACCCCCAGGATAATGGCGGCATCGCCATAACTCCACCGCAGCCCTACGCCACTGATCCCCGTAATGTAATTGCAGTAACCTGGAGGAGCATTAAGGATGGATTGCCGATTAGTCTAATTATGCGTAGTGGGAGCAGCCGCCTAGTTAAGTACGCCTTAGGCATGGTTAGTAGTAATCCTGAGTTAAGGGCGCTGATACTTATAAGTGGTTTAAGTGATTTAATAAGTGGGGTTAAGAGGGGGTTAAGTACGTATGACTATGATTTAAGTGGAGATGAGTCAATGCTCATTAGTGGTGCTCTTAACAATGCTTTAAGGTCATTGAATAGGGTACCTGATGCCATTCACTTAACCAGCGTTAATGACCTCGTAATAATGGGTGAATCAGCCACCTCTGTGGTTAATAAGCTAATTAAGGCGCTTGGTTAATAATACTTAAGTAAAAATCCATGACTCAGTAATTTATTAAACCAGAAGCCGTGAATTAGGCTGGTGAATGTATAGAAGTAGAGACTATAAGGATGTTAGGAGATTATTGGTTTGGCTACTCTACGCATCCAGGGGTGGGGAGACTAGACTTAAGATACTTACCCTGCTTAAGCAGAGTGGTCAATTAAACGCAAGTCAATTAGCTAAGGCGCTTAAGGTTAATTACAGAACCATTACATACCACTTAGATATTCTTGAGGCGCATAATTTAATTGAAAGAGTCCAGACAAGCCATGGAATATACTATAGGTTAAGTAACGCCGGGTTAACTAACTGGGATTTAATAAGTAAATTACTTAAGTATAGTAAGGATAACAGGTTGAATAAGAATCAGCATTAGGATCAAGGCATTAGAGCCTTAGTTAAGAATTACCCATTAGCCTCCTCATTATAGAGTTAAGCATCCTCAACGTTCCCTTATCCAACACGGTTGATCCAGCACTCTCAATGAACACCTTCAATGCATTAACATCATTCCTATAATTCCCTGTGAACTCATCCCTATAACTCAAAACAGCGGCTCCATTCCATCCTAATGCAGCCAGTATTCTAGCTATCTTCAAGTAATCAATGGGGCCATTCATTATTGGGTAACCGCCTTTACCATTCTTAATATTATGAGCGTACATGAAGCTCACAATATTGAGGTTAGGTAGGAGAAACTCAAGCAGCCTCCTTAAACCCTTAAATGACGGTATATCCACTGTTAAACTAACCCTATGGGGTGGAGGAATAGGGGGTATGCCTGCTTCAGCATTTATGAACCATGATAACACAATATTGTATTCAGCAGCCACATTAAGGAACTCATCCAGGTTACTTCCCGGGGGCCTTATTATCACTTTACTTAAGTTTAGGTAATTAGCTAACTCCATTATTCTAGTGAAATCCTTAATCCTCCTTGGGGTTGGTACCCTGATCGTGACTGGTTCGTATTCCTCCAATTCAATGGCTAATTCAAGTAATGACTTACCCCAATTACCCTTAATGTAATCCACAGTATTCAAGGTTACCTGCAGCCCACTAACCTCCTCAGGCTTAATCCTTAATGGATTAACCTCAATTAACACATCCATTAATACTTAATTCAAGTCAACATTAATTAACATTTCCCTAAACTAACCTAATTGTCTCAAGGTGGTTAAGCATGACTGTATCTATCTTATACTTCAACTCTATGCTTAATGCCAGGTTCATTAACTTACCTGGTTCACCGTGAACAAGCATAACCTTATGCGGCTTAGGCTCAATCCTACCCACATAATTCATTAACTGCTTCCTATCACTATGGCCTGAGAAGCCTGGTTCATGGAAAACATTCATGTTTACGTTAACCGTAATGTCTTGGTCATAGTACTTTAAGTTAACCTTACGTTCACCTTGAATAAGCCTTCTACCCAGAGTCCCCTCCCCCTGGTATGATACGAATATTAAGCTGTTCTTAGCGTCATCAGCCATATGCACGAAGTAATCCATCGCAGGTCCACCATTAAGCATACCATGCGGCGCCAGTATTATTGATGGTGGGCCCTGCAGTATATCCATGACCTGCTCCTGCCTCTTATCAGGATTCCTAGCCCTCTCCACTGGTTTAACGTACTCTGAGATGAATGGGTTAACGCCATCGTATATTAATTCCTTAACATTATTGTTTAAGTAATCTGGGAACATTAAGTGGACATTAAGTGTTTGAAGAACCATGCCGTCAACGTATATTGGGGCCTTAGCCAACTTACCTACCTGCATTGAGTCATTAAGTAGGAATAATATTTCCTGAGCCCTACCGGTACTGAAGACTGGTATAAGCACCTTACCGCCGTTTTCAATGGTCTTATTAATTAGTTGAATTAACTCAGCCTCAGCCTCCTCCCTAGGCTTCTGAACATCATCCTTACCCCCGTAGGTTGACTCCATTATGAGCAACTCCACACGCTTAAAGATGCTGTGGGCTGGGTTAAGTAACCTGGATGGCCCATACTTGAAGTCACCGGTGTAAACTATGTTATATAATCCATTACCAATGTGGAGGTGGGATAGGGCTGAGCCAATCTCATGCCCAGCATCATAGAGGGTTAACTTAATGTCAGGTGAAATATCAGTAACATCACCGTAATCCACAGTGATGCTATGGTATAGGCTTGAGGCTAATTCACTTAACCCATAGTACGAGTAACCACGCTCAGAGGATAAGTCTATGTAATCCGTTAGGAGAATCTCCATTAGGTACTTGGTTGGCTCAGTCATGTATACTGGGCCCTTATAACCATACTTATAGAGGTAAGGTAACATGCCTATGTGATCCAGGTGAGCGTGGGAGATCACCACAGCATCCAAATTATCCACATCTATTACGTCAAAAAATGGGGCCTCATCCATACCCCCACTGGGCTTAACACCAGCATCAAGCAGGACCCTGCTTTCACTGGTCTCAATAAGTAATGCGCTCCTACCAACTTCGAAGCATGCACCTAGGCAAGTTACCTTAACGTACTCATTCTTATACACCGGTAGCCTATGTATCCTTAAGCCAATGCTCTTCAGGAACTCAGCCCTCTCCTTACTCATCAACATATCCACATTATTGACAGCATCTATGTCATCCCTAGGTAAACCCTTAGACATGTCTAGGGCTGTTGAAACTATTACTGGCCTCCAACCTGTTTGAGATAATATAGCCTTATCAAGCCCCTTAATAACCTGGGGCTTCCTTAGGAATATGTAGACATCACCCAATTGATCATTAAAGTAAACCTTATCAACCTCATTACCGCCATCAGTTATCATCTTCCTAATAACCTTCTCAACCTCCTCCTTAGGCGCCCTAGCCTTCTCATCACCCTTAATTATAATGTGCTTCTTAAGCTCCTTAGCAAGCATTTTTATTAACTCACTATTATTCATGATGTAGCCTGGGTTAATGGAGTACACTGTTACGTGAGGGCCCTCAAACTCAATCCTAGTTACCTTAGCCTCCTCAGGCAGCATCTTAATAATCTTCTCCTCTATATCAGGTCTAAGCGCCATTCCATAAACACCCTCAAGACATGTCTCATTACCCTAAGGTGTTTATAAACGTTATGCAAAAGCTAATTCAATACCCTCATTTAATCAGAGGCACGCTTCATCATTGATCCCACCTATTTAAGTGATTAGCCATTAATTAAATCTCACCTTAAGGTTAAGTGCAGCCACTGCTTATTCATTATGTTGATTAAACAATAATTGTAAATGATGATAAGAAATTAATTGAAATAATGTTTTCTGCGTCTATTTTTAGTGAGAATTAAGGCCTTGATTAATCTGAGTTATGTATTTTCATGAAGTTAAATACTTAAATACCCATTATGGTTAAGCTAATGCCGCGGTGAAATAATGCTCGATTTCTCAGATACGCCGTGGATTAACAGTAATCAGCTTGTTGTAGCTCATAGGCTAAGGATGTGGTATACTATGCGTGCTAGCTTATTTTCAAAACCTAGGTACGTTAAGGCTGTTGATGATGTGAGCATTAGTATTGGCCGTGGTGAAACCATGGCAATAGTGGGTGAGTCAGGTAGTGGTAAGACGACATTGGGTAGGGTCCTCATTAGGCTTCTTAAGCCCACTGGGGGTGAATTATTCTTCGATGGTAAGGACATTACCCACGAGGAGGACAGTAACCTGCTTTGGTTCAGGAGGAGAACTGCCATTGTTCTCCAAGATCCATTCTCAAGCCTTAACCCTTACCACAACGTTAAGTTCATTGTTGAGGAACCACTGATAGTTAATGGTGTTGATTCAAGGGAGAGGGATGAATTGGTTCATAAGGCCCTTGAGGAGGTTAAGTTGACTCCGGTTAATGACTACCTATACAAGTATCCTCATCAACTTTCAGGGGGTCAGAGGCAGAGGGTTTCCATAGCCAGGGCTATTGTCACTAGGCCAGACTTCATAGTTGCTGATGAACCAGTCTCAATGCTTGATGCCTCAGTGAGGGTTGAGATTCTCACTATACTTAAGGGCATTCAGGAGAGGGATAAGATTGCCTTCGCCTACATTACTCATGATATCTCCACAGCCAAGTACTTCAGTGATAAGATTCTGGTAATGTACGCTGGCAAGATGGCTGAGATTGGGCCCTATAGGGATGTGATAAAGGAACCCCACCACCCATATACTCAGGCCTTAATTGAGGCTATACCTGACCCAGACCCTAAGAATAGGTTTAGTGAGAGGAAGGTTGTTGCAGGTGAGCCGCCTAATTTAGCTAACCCACCCAGTGGCTGTAGGTTTCATCCAAGGTGCCCGTATGCCATGGATATTTGCCGTAGGGAGGAGCCTCCTATGGTTGAGGTTAAGAAGGGTATATACGTGGCATGCTGGCTATACGTGAAGAGGTGAATGAGCGTTCATTGGGCTTGAGCCTTCCATGTGCTTCTAAGCTTCATGAATTCCTCAAGCACCTCAACCTCATCACTGCTTAAATGATCCTTATACTGCATTATTAACTTAACAGCATGCTCAAGGGGTACGTTAACGTAGAGTACGTCACCCTCCTTAATGTGCCTACCAATGATTACATTACCCTCTATTGAGATTGCCACGCTCATACCCTTCTTAGCCACTTGAATTGGCTTACCCTTATCCTGAATCTGCATAATAACACCAACCTCCTTCCCATTAGCCTTAACTAACTTGTAACCCGGCTTAATTAAACCACCCAACACTTCAACACCCACTATTGCTGGATTACTCCTCCTGAATACGTAGCCTGGTATTATGGCTATTTTACCAGGCCTAACATACTTACTTAACTCACTTTCAATAAGCCTACTCTTCTCCTCATTAAACCACTTGGTGAATTCCTCAACAAGCCTGTAAAGTATGTTGTTTTGAAATATTGTGACTAATTGAACCTTAGCCTCCTCCTCAACCTCCTTAGGGACCTTAACGTTAAACGCCAGTACTACACCGTAGAGTGGGTTCTTCCTCCTAACCACTGAGGCGTCTATTATATCCCTCCTGGTTACTGGACCAATATCAGCCTTCCTAACTGGTATCCCCTGTGACCTTAGGTAAAGCACCATGGCCTCAAGTGTACCTAAGGTGTCTGCCTTAGCCACAACACCCACTTGATCAGTCTCAATCTTAACTGATGCAGCATCCTTAATGATCTCATCAATGTATGGCTTAGGGTCACCCTGCACCACGTACATTAATGAACCTGGGACAACCTCATCCAACCCATCGGCAATCACCTTAACTCCAGCCGCCGCCTCAACCTCATTAACATGCATGTACTTGTCCTCAGGATCCCTCATTTCATCAAGTGGCTTAGGCATAACCATCATCCTAACCTTAGTCACCACAGGGCCGTTGAGGCCCATGGCAACTATGGTGTCCCCCCTCCTCAAGATACCGTCGTAAAGTACAACATCCATTGTTGTGCCAAGCCCCTTCTCCTCCTTAACCTCCATTACGACACCTTTACCTGGACCACCCATTAGCCTTAACCTATCCTTAACAAGCCTTTGGGTTAAACCAGCCATTAGGACCAGTAAATCCGGGATACCCTCACCTGTGACTGCACTGGTGGGCACTATGGGTACTTGCCTACTGAAGTCAGTTATCCTATCGAACCTCTCAGCCTCAAAGCCCTGCCTATTGAAGTCCTCAATTATCCTAGCTAAAGCCTCCTCAAGCCTACCCTGGGTATCCTCATCCTGGGCATTGTAGGAGTCCAGTATTGAGGCGTTGGGCATAGGCTTCCACCCATATATCCTATCAACCTTATTAGCAGCAACGACAAAGGGTATGTTCCTACTCTTAAGCAGTATTAGGCTCTCATAAGTCTGCTCCTCAAAGCCCCTGGTTAAGTCAATTACAAGTATGGCTAAGTCAGCCACTGAACCACCCCTACGCCTAAGGTTGGAGAAGGCTGCGTGGCCTGGGGTATCAACCATTAGGAAGCCCTTAACCCAAACCTTACCCCTCAACCTATACCTCTCAATAACTGGGGCCGCATACTTCTCAATAATAGGCCAGGGTAAGTAGGATAAGCCAATATGCTGAGTAATCATACCTGGTTCCCTGTAAGCTACCATAGTGTTCCTAATCTTATCCAACAGTAGAGTCTTCCCAACATCCACATGCCCAACAACAACCACTATGGGTGCCCTATAATTCTCAGACATGGTATCAGGAGCAAAAATTAATCCTATTTAATAAGCTTTTCACTCCAGGAAGCATACATGAGTATTCAGCAATAAGCTACATAATGTACCTTTCATAATCAGCGTTAAAGTATTTCTCAATATAATCCTCACTTAAATACCTATACTGCGATTCATGCTTAATCCCCCTATATTGAGCAGTATTAATCATTAGAGCCCTCCTTCTAGATAACTTATATTTAATCAGCTTAATAAGTACATAAACCCTCTTAAGCCTACGTAACCTACTCACCGACAGTTCATAATTCAAGTAAGAATATCCCTTAACCCTTAAACCCAATTCCCTAAGAACCCTAATGATTATTACCACTGAGGCCCAGCAGCCTAGGTGAACCTCATACACTGATGGATAGACAACCTCATCTGACTTAATTCTAGTAAAATACCCTTAAGCTTAACCACAGCCTCATCAATGAATTTACTGCCATCGAATAAATTATTCAAAGTCCCCTTAGCCAGCGCCTCACTAGCCCTCTTAACCATTGCCTCATCACCAATAGCCTCAGCAATCTTAACCATAGCCATTAGTGAAGCCGCTTGAAGTGAGGCTATGTAGCTTGGTAAGCCACTTATAGGCGTTACATCAAATTCAGTATCCCCATTACCATTTAACTCCGGTACGCTGCCACTATCCTTAAGTAGCCTCTCAAGAATGCCAGGAATTAAGTCAAATCCAATAGCCTTAGGGAAGTTATAAATGTAGATTGGTAGTGATGTTAACTCCATTAGCTTAAGCAAATACCTCCTTAGCGCCTCATAGTCAGGCTTATAGTATATTGGAGGTATTGTGGCTATTTACATTATACTTTCTCAGCATCCCTTATGGTGGCTACTATTGCTCTCTAATCAGTGCTACCCACGAGTATCCTAAAATCTTTAAGAGCGAAGTTAAATATATTTAAGTTGCAGCCAAGGTAGTAAAAATACCGTGGAGGTACCCGTGGAAATTCTTAGAGAAGCCGAAAAGAGGGGACTAGATATTATCGATATACTAGTAAATGCTATCGATAAAAGTGACCCATCAAGTGGTATTAAAATAAGGATTGAATTAGCTAAGAAGTACCTAAGCGAAAGTAAAGATTACTTAGGGAGGAATGATGCTGTTCAAGCCAGTGAGAAGGCGTATAAGGCTGTTGAGGAAGTTATAAAGGCGCTTACGGAGAAGTATAATACGCCTGAGTACTTAGAGGCCATTAAAGCTGGTAAATGGTTCACTTACCTGCTGCAGAAGGCTAGTAATACATTAGCATTAACGCTAGGTGATTGGGTGGCTGCTGGTTGGGCTGCTGCATATTCACTACATGTTTGGGGTTTTCATGAGGCTAAGTTAACGGTTAATGATATGGTAGCTTACATGAGGGTGATTGAGGATACTGTGAATAAGGCTATTGAACTTTTATCCAAGTGAAATTACTTAACCAATGATGGAATTCAACTTAAACCTGAACCTCCCTATACCCGGCCTCCTTAGTTATGGTTATTACATCAATGCCTTCACCGCTTCCTGGATCATGAAGCATTGCCGCCCTAACAGCCCTAGCAGCCAACTTAACTGCATCATCAAGGCTCATGCCATCCCTATAGCCATCCTCAAGGACACCGAAGGCTGTTGGTGAACCACTACCAGTTGACATGAAGCGTTCCTCCCTTGTGAAGCTACCATACCAGTCAACTGCATATAATACTGGCCCCTCCTCATTATCCACTCCACCAATTATCATGTGAGCTATGTATATCATCGGCCTACTGTAGAACATTACCACTGAAGCGTAGTTGGCTAATGTCTTAATGGGTACTGGGGCCTGGTGCGTTATCCTATAGTCCATTGCTAAGTGCGTTAATTCATTAAGTATCATTTGTACATCAGCAACCGCTCCACTCATTGTTGCCGCCGCATGATTATCAATCTTCCATATCTTCCTACCCTTCCTATGCGCTATGTAGTAGCCTGCAGTAACCCTCCTGTCTGTGGCTAATACAACACCCTCCTTAGTAACAATACCCACTGTTGTTGTACCGGTTAATAGGACCTTTGGGTCATTATGAGTACTACTCACTTGAACCACCTTGAGCCTGCTGCGGCTGCGCCTCCGTAGCCTGCGGCTGTTGGGGCTGCTGAGCCCCCTGTGTAGCCTGCTGTAGTTGCTGGGCCTGCTGTTCCTCCCTTGTTACCTCAAGCTCCTCCACGTAAATTATCTTCTTAACGTCAGTGAACCTCTGTGCTAATTCCTCAGCTATCCTGAATTTAATTGTGCCAATGCCCTCAATGAAGAGTACCTCTGAGGGTAGCTTTACTGTTACTTGGCCATTCTCATGCTTAGTCTCAACCCTACTCATGTCTAACCTAGGTAAGTACTGCCTAACAATCTCCTTAACCTTATCCTCATCATTGGTGAGCTTCTTAACAACCTTAGCGTTAACCACAATCACCTTACCCGCCAATGGGTGGTTGAAGTCTAGGATAACCCTACCACTTGAAACCGAGATAACCCTAGCCCTCTGATTATTGTACTCAACAATGTCGCCAACCCTAGGTACCTTACCAGTCCTGTAGAATTCTCTAATTGAAATAACCTTAACCTTACCCTGGTCCCTTAAGCCAAAGGCCTTCTCAGGGGGTACCTCCACGGTAACCTCAGACCCCTCGTCACTCTTCAGTAAAGCCTCCTCAAGGGGTTCGAAGATCTTTGTTTCACCAAGTATTATTAACCTTGGTCCATAGGCCTGGTTAGGATCATATATGTTAGCTTCCTTAGCCTTCTCCTCAATGGTAGTCTCAATAACCTTACCATCATCCTTCGTCAACATGGTGTAGTCCAGTAGTATGTAGTCGCCCTTCTGCAGAACCATTAGGAACCACCCTCAGCACTGGTTTTTACACTTTCACTTTCCCCCAACTCCTCCTCACCTGCAGCCTTAATGCGCTTAACCTGTGATGTTATGTAACCTGCAATTCTATTCCTAATCCTCTTCGAAGCACCCTCCACCAACTGACCTACCACCTGCTTATTGTGCTCAAAGTCCTCAGTAAACCTATCAGGGTACTGCTCCATAAGCATCCTACCAACCCTCTTAATGTAAGCTGGCCTAACCTTACCCATTAAGCAACGATGTTGAGCCAGCGGTTTTAAGCGTTTCTTAGCATGAGAATTGACCCTAAATATGCGTAAACCTTAGTCATCATCAATGATGTTAAGGCACCATTAAGGTTACTGGTAAGTGAAGTTAAGTGGACCTTAGGGCAATGAGTACTTGGGTTAGGGTATTTCCACTACTTCACTTAAAAGTTCATTAACGTCCTTACCCCTATACTTACCTATTACGTCACTGACGTAGCTTATTAACCTCCCGTAGAGCCAGTGATTACTGCAGGCTGATGAGTCGAAGGCTACACTAGTTACGCTAACCTTACCGTTATCAACCACAACATAGCCACCCCTCCTCAACTCCTCAACAGTATCCAGGAAGTCCTGGCTGACTGGAAAGTAATCCTCAATACTCCAGGTGAATACCGAGAAACCACTCTGCTTATCCACTATGTACATTAATAGGGCTAGCTTATCTATACTGCATGAACCATTAAGCATCCTAATTGAGTCAAGCAGTATGCACTTCCTTATATCCTCCATTACTGTAAAGATGCTTAACTCCCTTTAATAGTTATCCTCATAATACCCTCATTAACGCACTCGTGGGTAAAGGCCCCTTAGGGATTGTGTAGTTAAGTTTATAAAGGGCTTATTTATTGAAGACAGGCATGTCAACGATTGACGAATTATACTCTTTAATTAGGAATGGTAAATTACCTTACCCACCCCGAATAACTAAGTACGAGTTCGCTAAGATAATTGCAGTTAGGACTAGGCAATTAATGGATGGTGCACCACCATTAGTTAACCCAAAGGAGATAGGTACCTCAGACCCAGTGGCAATAGCCTTCGAGGAATTTAAGAGGGGTTTACTACCCTTCATAATAATAAGGAGGTTACCCAATGGGAAGAGGGTTGAGTACACGCTTAAGGAGCTGCAGGAACTTGAAAGGAACGTCATGGCGTATTAATCACTGATACGTCATGCCTTAAACCACTTACCAGGAATCTTACCCATAATTTAAATTACGCATATTCACTAGTTCATGAATAGTAAGCCTAATTAGCTGAATAATTTACTTAACCTTAGCCCTAGCAATTAATGCAACCACTACAATTAATACAATGATGCTTACTGTAATGGTTAATGCCATGGACTCGGGAATAATGCTCTTAACTATGGTTGAAGTTAACGTGCTTACCTCAGTACTTACCACCGTACTCACCACTGTGGTTGTTACCACTGTGGTCACTGTGGTGGTTAAGTTAACTGGAATAGTGACTGTTGTGGTGGTTACTGGGGGAGGCTTAACCGTTACTAATGCTGTATACTTAGTCACATTAACTCCAG
>NZ_DAXS01000004.1 GCF_002506515.1 Caldivirga sp. UBA161 | reverse complement strand
ACCACAACAAACAAAAAAGTGGATAGGGAGGCGGTTTATAGGGTTGTGGGTAGGGTTGAGTTTAAGGTTATTGATGAATTCATTGAGAATGCCTTAAGCGGTAGGTTTGAGGATTCCCGTAAGTTGCTTAGGAACATAATGTACACGTACGGTGTATCCGGTGTTGAGTTGCTTAAGTACATTGAGGATGAATTACTAATTAATGATAGGTTTAATCTACCTGTTGATGCGAAGGTTGAGGTCAGTGAGCTTGTGGCTGATATTGATAATAGGCTTGTAACAGGTAGTGATGAGGAGATTCAGTTAACGGCATTAATAGCTAAATTAGCCCTCATAGGCTCTAAGTATGGTTTAAGGGCTGTGAAGGAGCCTGAAATCAAGCCAAGTGAGAAGCCCGTTAAGAGAGGGTCACGTAAATGAGCATGCGTAGGTTACCTTGGTTTGAGAAGTATAGGCCAAGGAGCCTTAAGGATGTTGTCGATCAAGAGGATGTTAAGAGGACTATGGAGGATTGGATAAGCAGGTGGCTAAGCGGGAAGGAGAAGAGGGCTATATTGCTTTCAGGCCCACCTGGTACCGGTAAGACAACAATGGTTCACGCATTGGCGTATGACTATGGGTTAGAGTTATATGAGATGAATGCCAGTGATGTTAGGACAGCCTCAAGGATTAGGGAGACTATTGGTAAGGCGTTAACCCAGGGTTCACTATTCGGCTTCAGGGGTAAGATTGTGCTTTTTGATGAGGTTGATGGCATTAATGTTAAGGCTGATCAAGGGGGTATTTATGAGATAGTTGATATTGTTAAGGAGGCTAAGGTCCCAATAGCTATGACAGCTAATGATCCATGGGACCCTAAGCTTAGGCCCCTTAGGGACATTTGCATAGTTATTCAAGTTAAGCCTCTTAAGAATAGGGATATTATTGAAATGCTTAGGCGCATATGCAATGCAGAGAAGGTTAAGTGTGAGGAGGATGCCTTGAGGCTTATTGCAGAGTCATCAATGGGTGACATGAGGTCAGCCATAAATGATTTGCAGGCGGTTGCCGAAACAGGTCCAGTAACTAGGGAGAGGGTTTCATTATTGAGTAGTAGGGCTCATCAATACGATATGTTTAGGATGGTTGACATGGTGCTTAAAGCCAATACTGTGGCGTCAGCCACTGGGGTAACTAGGTTACCTAGTTTTGATTGGGAAAGTTTCCTACTTTGGCTTGTTGAGAATACTGCAGTTGCCTACTCATCATCATTAATAGCCATGAGTGATGCCTACGATAATTTATCTAAGGCTGATGTACTTAGGGGCATAATGAATAGTAGGCAGGAGTGGGAGTTAATGCCTTACGTACTTGAGTTAATGACCAGTGGGGTTGCTTTAGTTAGGGATAAGCCTAAGTTACCATTCTTCATAAGGGGTATGAGGTTCCCTGAGAAAATTAGGCTATTAGCTAGGACTAGGGAGATTAGGGATACTAGGGATCATGTAATGCATATGCTTAGGGTTCAGCTTCACGAATCAACAGCAACCATAGTGAGGGATTACTTACCATTAATAAGGGCACTAATTGAGAGTAATAGTAAGGTTATTGATGTACTCACTAGGTCGCTGGGCGTATCCGAGAGGTCTATTAAACTTGTTATAAGCCCCGAGGCTAGTGAGGAACAGGAGTGAGCTATGGTTAAGATCCCACTTTATGAAACGTATAATGCAATAGTACCTGTATATGAGAGAACCAGTAAAGCAATAACCCTTAGATTCCTGGTTAAATGGAGGAGGGAGACTATTAAATTAGGCCTCAAGGCACTTAATGACCCAGGTAATGCACTTAATGTACTCGATGCTGGTTCAGGCCCAGGAAGCATGAGTATTGAGTTAATTAAAAGTGGAGTTGGCCTAAGGCATATTGTGCTGCTGGATCAATCAATAGTAATGCTGAATGCCACGCCGAGCCTTAGTAACATTGATAAGGTCTGCGGCTCCTTCGAGTATATGCCCTTTAGGGGTTCAGTATTCAACATGGTTATCATGGGCTTCTCGCTTCATACTGCAAATGACTTAAGGAGAACTTACTGTGAGATATCTAAGGTACTTGATAATGGAGGAGTATTAGCCAGTATAAGTATTGGTAAGCCCACTAACCCTGTTTACCGTGCCTTAGGCTGGCTCTACACTGCGGCTGCAATACCATTAATAGCCCTTGTGTTCGCTGGGCCAAGATATGTCTCATACTTCTACAATATACACAATATATATAGGCGATTACCACCAAATGACGTGTTTAGGAGTATGGCTGAGGGCTGCTTAAGGCTTATTCAATATAGGGATAAAGCCCTTGGTTTAGCTAACATTATTATAATGGGGAAGCGGAATCATGGTTAATATAATCCTAGCCACGACTAAGCCTAGGAATAGTAGGGTTGCCAAGGACTTGGAGGATTACCTCATTATTAAGTTAGGTAATGCTAAGGTAACTAAGTCACGTTTCAGCGGCCTACTTATAATAGAGACTGAGCTTGACCCTACATTAGTGTCTAGGATTATTTTAAGGAGCCCATTTGCAGGCACAGTATTGTTTAGGGTTATTCCAATTATTGAGTATACTAATGAGTTAAACCTAGGGGATTTAGTTAACTTAGTACTGCGTAGAATTAACCAATGCAGTGGCCATAGGCTACTAATTAGGTGTAGGGCTAGGGGTCGTGGGGTTAGTGACTCGGATTGTGAACTTAGGTTAGCCAGAATGCTTAAGGAAAGGGGTGTTAACGTTGGTGTTAAGTCACCTGGTTGCATATTATTAATTGAATGTTGGGAACAGGGATGCGGTGTTCTTATGGATAGAATTGACTTAATTAAAGAGTATGCGCTTATAAATATAAAGTAATGAAGTAAATTAACCGTTTATTATATAGGTAAGTGCTAAGTACCTTAAAGTTTTAGGGTATTAGAGAAGTTTACTACTTATTAAGCATTAAAGTTTTAAAGCAGAAAGAACAAGTACATGCGTGGGGGAGTTAAGTATAATTAAGAATCCGGCGGCATTAACGCCAGATTTCATACCAACTAGGTTAGTTGACAGGGAGGAGCAGATGAATACGCTTAAGATGATTTTCGATGATTACATTAAATCTCCTGGATCATTCTACGCCAGGGCACTACTCGTGGGTAGTACTGGCACTGGTAAGACTATTACCAGCCTTAAGTTTAAGGAATACGCCTCACGTTCATCAACGGTGAGATTCATCTATGTACCATGCTGGACCCATAGGACAATGCACTCTGCTGTTAGGCATATTGGTGAGTCACTGAAGATGAGTATACCTAGGCGTGGATTCTCATCAGATGAACTCCTTGAGATAATTTACGACTACTTAAAGGATAATGACATGTACGTGGTCATAGTGCTTGATGATGTGTTCCACATAGTTAACAATAGTGGTGCTGATTCACTTGGAATATTAATAAGGTTTTATGATGAACACATAGGGGAGCATGATTACCACTTCTCATTAATACTTATTGATAGGGATGAATCACTATTAGATAAGCTTGACGCTGGTGCTAAAAGCACCCTAGGCAGGAACATAATTAAATTCCCACCGTATACTAAGGACCAGATTTACGAGATCCTTAGGGATAGGGCACAGGAGGCTCTTCACCAAGGCGCTTATAATGATGAGATCCTTGAAATGATAAGTGATGTTACTGGGGCCAGGGATAGTGATGGAGGCAGGGGTAACGCTAAGCAGGCTATTGAAATACTTTGGAAGGCTGCATTAACCGCGCAGCAGCAGGGCTCCAGGAGGATACTGCCGGAGCACGTTAGGGTTGCTATTAAGAACACATTACCTGTCCACGTGGGTGAATTAAAGGGTATGGATCTTCATGAGAAATTATTCTTATTAGCCATAGTTGAAGCGTTACGTAAGAAGAGGGATGTACCATACGTAACCTTCGGTGAGGCTGAGGAGGAGTACATAATACTGTGTGAGAGGTATGGGTTAAGGACTAAGCGTAGTCATGGCCAATTATGGCATTACTTAAAGGATATGGAGAGTACGTGGCGGATTATTGAAACTAGGCTATCTGGTAAGGGTATGAGGGGTAGGACAACGCTAATATCAATACCCTATGAATCACTTAACGTACTTGCTCAGGAATTAACAAGAATGCTTGACTACGAATTAGCGGTTAGGTGATCCGCATGAACCTAGTTGATGAGATAATGGAATCAAAGATAAGGATTAAGATTATACTGGCACTTCATGAGCTAGGGGAATTAAACATAACTCAATTAGCCAAGATAATAGGCTCAAATTACACGTTAACATTAAAGCATGTTAAAGCCCTTGAGGAGGTTGGGATAGTTAAGGAAGTTAACATTGGTAGAATGAGGATCATTAAATTAAACAAGGATACACCAGCGTATAAGCATATTAAGGACCTAGCCAACACGCTTAAGGGCTTAATGAATCTTAAGTAATAATTACCAATGTACCTTCACCTAATTAAAGAGTAGGCTTAGGGTAAAGTTAGGTCTTAGTTAAGATGTTGGAAAATGAGGCCCCTAATACTACTTAATTATCTATATTGGCTGCTATTATTTTAATTATAATACTAAAAATATGCTTCAAATAATTTAACAATGCCTCCTAGTAAATGGAGGGATAGAAAATGCTACTAGAAATATCTGACCCCTTCCCCGGCCCTAAAGGGCTGGGGT
>NZ_DAXS01000024.1 GCF_002506515.1 Caldivirga sp. UBA161 | reverse complement strand
GAATATTGCTTAGCGCCGCCGCCGGGACTTGAACCCGGGACCTACGGGTTAACAGCCCGCCGCTCCACCAGGCTGAGCTACGGCGGCTTTGATGGTTCTTACTTATTACCTTTTAAAATTTTCCCAGGCTCTCTACATTAGTGATTCAATGATCCTTAAGCTGATTAATCTCATAAGCCCTAATTAAGGCATTATATACTGCGTGGCTTATGGCCTTACCCACATCGGTAGCTGGGCCTGCATAGGGCTTTAATTCCCCACTACTTAATGATAATACTGCAATTGCATCGCTTGTTGTTCCATGAATCTTACCGTTAGTTAACCTGCTTAGTGCCTCATGTTTAGTTTCGGCTATTAGGGCTACTGCATCAACTAAGGCTGGTTGAGTTAAGTTGGCATTAATGATTACAGCTATGTTTACTGTTGAGGGGTTACGCATTAGGCTGATTACGTTACCATCCTCAATCCTATAAGGGTTGCTTAAACCAATAGTTAACGACACCGCAACCTTTAAGCCATACGTATCCTCCTCAACAATAACGTGATTCCTAGGTAATTCAGTTGCCGTTAGGAATGTTATTGCCTCATTACTATTAATTGACAAGGCCTCATGAATCCTCCTAACCTCCAGTATTGGGTCGGTGTTGAAGTTGCCGGGTACATGGTGGTGAATTATGTATCTTACACCATGCCTTAACCCACCATCAACTGTACTTGATAATGAAACCGCAGTGCTACTTAATGTTACTACCAGGTCCCCGTTAGCCGCCTTAACCTGCCTAATCATTGCTATACTTAAATTTATTGCCTACTTTTAGGTTTAATGGCCTTAAATTGACTTAACAATGTTTATTATTCCTGAGGCTATTAATTGAATTGCCCATGATGCTATTATTAGGCTGAAGAACCTTGCGAATATTTTAAGAGTATTATTACCTATTAACCTAGCTAAGTACACTGAGTACCTCATGGTAATGTATGTTGCCAGGGAGGCTACAAGTATTGCCGTTATTACGCTGAAGATGTTATAGTAGGTTACCATCACCATGACTGAGGTTATTGCACCTGGCCCAACAAGCATTGGTGTTATTATCGGCACTATTACGTAATCCTCAGGGTTAATCCCCATTGTCTTTGGTGTACCCTCCCTAAGCACATCAATAGCTATTATGAGGAGTATTATACCGCCGGCAATCCTGAAGTCATTAATGTTTATGCTAAATACATAGAATATGAATGGGCCTGCAAAGGCGAAGAGGAGTAGGAGTAGTGGTACTGTTAATGCAACTAACTTAAGGAACTTACTCATCATCCGCTCATAATCCGGTACACTAACTAATAGGGGTATTGCACCCAGTGGATCTATAATTGCGTAAAGCTGCACAGCAGCTACAAGTGAGTCAAATAGGCTAAAGGCTACCATTAAATTGAGCCAATCATGCCCATTTTAAAAGTATTAATATTTACGTTAACTCATAATACTTTTATCAGCGCTATTAACCAAGCTCACCAATCACCCAGCCTAGGCTCATCACCATGCCTTCAATAAGTATGGGGGTTTATAAATGTATTTAAGTCACTTAACATTACGCTGCTTCCCCTTCCTCATTAATTCAAGGACCTCCTCAACATTATTAGGACCCTCCATAGGCCCCAGCCTAGTTACCTTAATGGCTGCGGCAGCATTAGCAAACTTAAGTGCTTGATCAATCCCCCAACCCTTTAAGTAGCCGTAAATGAAGGCTGCATTAAATACATCACCAGCGCCAGTTGGGTCAACCTCATTAACCTCGAAGGCATCCTCCTCATAATATTGATTACCCTTACTTAATGCAAATGAACCATTAACACCCCTCTTAACCACAATAATTTCAGGACCCTTATTAAGCAGCTTAATGGAGTTGCTTAAGGCACCCCCACCACCCATTAGCATGTTAATCTCCTCCTCATTAATGAGGAGTACGTCAATTAGCCTTAGCGCGTTCAGAAATAGTTCCATAATATCATTAATGCCCATTAATTCAACCCTAACATTAGGATCATATGAAACTAAGGCACCCCTACGCTTAGCTTCATTCATAGCCTTAATGCATGCATCCCTCGGCCCTTTACCAATATACATTGTAGATCCTGAAACGTGAAGAACCTTAAGCTCCCTGAAGTAATCTAAGTTAACGAGGTTTGGCGTTAATTTAGCCGATGATGACCACCTAAGGTTAAACACAAATCTCCTTGAACCTAATTGATCATATGCAACGAAGGCTAACCCGGTTATTGAATCATCATCAATGATCACGTTTGCGGCGTCAACGCCATCCCTCCTAAACCTACTAATTATCATGCGCCCAAAATCATCATTACCCACAACACCTATGAAACCGGTATTGAGCCCTAACCTAGCGGCTGAATCAATTGTTATGGCAGGTGCGCCACTTGGGAATGGGCCCATATATAAGTCTGCTACATCATGCATAACTCCTCTACGAACCCTAATGAATTCAGCAATAAGTTCACCAAGTGAAACAACATCCATATTGATGCTTAACCCAAGTGTAGTACTTAAAGCATTACTTTTATACTCAACAATACTCAATATCACTACTTACTGTTCTTACCCCTCCTCTCCCTCTGCTCCAGTATTTCCACCCATGTTAAAAGGCAGTCGGTTACCATATTGCCGGTCCACTTATGCTTCCCTTCATTATCCATAATCACCACCCTAGGTGCTTCTTAAGGAAATTCACAGTCCTTTTCCCAAGCATCCTTTGTAGATGCTTCATCATAAGTTGGCCCACCTTCAGTGGCAAACGCATGACGTGTAACTGGGTAGAAGGCCATCTCGAACCTAGGCTTATAAGTTAACGCTGCCTTTATTAAATCCGGTATCCCCTGGTTTATGGCTGGGTCCTCGCCTGCATATATTGTTAATATCGCCCCTTTACCTTAGCTACATCACTTATATTCCCTGGGTTCCTACCATAGTAGATTACTGATGCATCAAAGGGTACCTTGGTTAATGCCTCAAAGGTTAAGCCACCGCCCATGCAGAATCCAATAATACCCATCTTCTCAACCTTATACATGCCTTTCACATAATTGTACATGCCCACTATATCCTTAATCATCCTCTCTTCAGTTGCATTCCTATTAATGACCAATTCCCGAACTATCTCCCTCTCAATTAGTGGCAATGCATTCACTAGTTCATTAATTGCTTTCAAATCAGCCCTCCTCTCTGGTAGTAATGACCAAAACCTCCTCATCGCACTGGCTATATTCTGTTCAGTAAATACTTCAGTTTTTCTTGAATATAGGTTTGGCGCAATGGCTAAGTAACCAAGCTCAGCCAACCTCCTAGCCGCATTCCTTATGAATTCCGATAAACCAAGACCTCATGTATCCCTTAAAAGGGCGATGCTTCTCTTTTCTTGTGAATCCTTCATTTGATGTTATTGTAATTCAATGGCTTTAGATTAAGCTACCGCATACTCATCCCTTTAGGTCATTAATTATTAGCTCAGCAACCCTCTTACCGCCCATTATCATTGAACCAAATATCGGGCCCATTCTCGGTAACCCATGCGCAACAGCTACAGTCATTCCTGTAATATAAAGGCCCTCCATGACTTTACCCGTATTTAACAATTGAATCCTCGACTGCTGAGATGTATGCTGGCTTTTCACTGTGAATTATTAATTCAAGGCCTGGGTTCTTCCTAGCCGTTGCTGCAGTAACCTCTAAGTCATGACCTGTGGCCTTAACCATGACCTAGCTTCTATAAAAGCGGATCCGTATGGACACAGGCCATTTGTACTATTGATTAATAAACCGCTAAACCAGCAATTAAGGAAGAATTTAAAGCCTGCATCAATTGCCTTAACGGCCTATTTAGCGATTATTTCAGCTGGATCCACAATAAATAACTCATAACCCATAATCTCCCCTCTACAACTAACCGCCTTTAAGCCAGCCTTAGCCAAGTAATAGGCTGCGGTTATGCTTGAGGGCTTGCACCAACAATGGCTACATCAATATTTAAGTATTCATAAAAGTAACTTCAATACACCCCTAATTACCCCTAGGCAACATAGGGGGAATTCGTTGAGGAGAGATATTCTATATCCTCT
>NZ_DAXS01000055.1:17755-23675 GCF_002506515.1 Caldivirga sp. UBA161 | reverse complement strand
TATCCTCCCAAGTAACACGAGGTAGGTTAGTTTCCTGAACCGGCTTGTCCTGCATTGTAACCTCAGTCTCAGTGCCAACGTAGGCTGCTGGGGCTGGGATTACTTGAGTTATCATGAATTTTAACGCACCAGTGTAGTAGGGTAGTTCGAAGATTGCGCCACGCCACACAGGCTTACCCACTAGGTATGATTTCTTCAAGTAATCTGGGTCAATCTTAATCTCCTCACCCACTGGAGCCACTGTTACCCTTTGAGCTGGCCTTAGGTTAGCCTTCCTAACCTTAACTAGGTCATCTAATGAAACATCAATGTTCTGCCTAATGAAGCCGTCCATCCTTATGATGTCCTTATCCTCATCATCACTGTAGGCTGGCCAAACCTGGGCGTAGGCTACACGCTTATTGCCGCTTATCTCAACGTAGTCGCCAGGCTCAATACTTATCTTCCTCATTAACCTCATAGGTACTCTAACAATGCCCCTACCAACATCACGACTCCTGGCCTCTGCTACACGAAGTGTTAATGAATCTTCACTATTAACCATACGTACCTATTCGCTAATAGGGTGTATAAAAACCTTAGTTAACTATGCCTACTGAGGTGTAGTTAAGGAGGTGTGCTTAATTAAGGTACTATTCAGTAATCCATAGGGGCTTATGCATGGTTAATTAAATCAGTTTCATAAGTATAAGTAATGGTGAATTAACCTTAGTATTCTCCAGTCCTAACTTCATAGTGCGTGGGTAAGTTATATATTGGCTTACCCTCACTAACCCAATACGCAATCCACTTAATCATATGCCTTAAAGTAACCCTTGGGTAACCGAATAATTCAAAGGCCCTTGAAGCATTACTAAGGAGGGCTGTATCAGATTCACTGCCAGTGAATATTGGTTTCCTCCCAAGTAACCTACCGAACTCCTCAGCAATCCACCTAACTGCCACGATCTCTGGCCCAGTGATATTAAGTACTAACGGTGGGTTTTGGGCATGCTTGAGGGATCTAAGAACCATATTATTAACATCACCCTGCCAAATAACATTAACGTAACCCATTGATAAGTCAATGGGCTCACCCTTAATAACCTTCAAGGCTATGTCAAGTAAAACCCCATACCTAAGCTCATTAGCGTAGTTTAACCTAATTACCACAGCCTTATTACCGTTAACCCTAAAGAAGTAATTGAAGATCCTCTCCCTGGCTAACGCAGCCCACGCATATTCACCAATTGGCCCGGTTTTAGTCACCTCAGTGGCGCCACCTGAGTTTAATGGGACCAGCGGGTAAACGTTACCTGTTGAGAATACTATGAACCTGGACTTAGGGAACCTCCTAGCCACCAGTGCTGGCACATATGTGTTTGTTACCCAGGTTAATTCAGGTTCACTACTTGTCCCAAACTTCCTACCAACCATGAATATTATGTTCTCAGCATCAGGTAGCTTGTTGACGTCATCCTCATTACTTAAGTCGGCACTTATAGTCTCAATGCCCATTTCCCTAAGCCTACTGGGTAAGTCACCCTTACTAAACCTGGAAACTGCAATCACTCTCTTCTTAATGCCGCTAGCCTTAACAGCCCTGGCCGCCATCATGCTTAATGATGGGCCAATCTTACCACCAGCACCCAGTATCATTATGTCACCATCAACTTCACTTAAATCACTTATAGTTTCAGGGTACGGCGTTGATAATAAGTCTTCAAGCTCATCAATAGTACTCACCCTCTCAGGTAACTTCAAGTACTGCATGCGGTTAATACATGGGTAGGCTTAATTAGCTTAACTAATTAATCAACAGTAACCACATCAAACTGATAACCGCCAATTACCATTAAGCCTCTCTTAATTAAGTTAACCTTAACGGGATTAAGCTGAATGGTTATTTCAGGGTCTATATAATACACTAATGTACCTTTAATGCATTGCCCACTGCTCAGGTTTAGGATGGGGGTTGATTCATTACCCTCACCTACCATTACCCCATTATCGAACATGAGCCTAACACCCTTAACATACTTCTCAAGGCCAGTCCTAGTGAACGCACCTAGGTAAACAATCCTCACCCTAATTGTTGATTCACCTTGATTACAGAATTTAACAGTATCACTATACTTAGCCTCACCACTTATGTCCCTTGTAACGTATACTAGGAATCTCCTTAATACACCCACATTAAGCTCAGCAGCGTGACTTAATTTAACTTTACCATTAAGCTGGCTCATACTGTCGCCAGTTCATCATTACTCAGCAGTTAGTCTAAAATCACCATCAATATCCCTTAACCTGGGGACTTAAACATTACTCCAATAATTACTTTATTTAATCCCCATACTCATGACGCGTATTGTATTAGTTTAACTTCCATCATGGGTATTAGATACTTCACGTAATTGGTAAATTAAGCCTAGTTCCAGTCTTGACTTCACAATACTTTCCCGGGTAATGCGCCTTTACGTAATCCTTAGCCTCATTACCTGAACAGTGGGCTGGGCATACATACTTTGAGTATTCCGCTACAGCATCAATTTGGCGCCTTGATGGTTCATGGAATCCGCCGATCACTAAGTAAATATTACCGAACAATTCATGAACCCTCTTAACAATATTATCAATACCTGGATGAGAGCATCCAACAATAACCACTAATCCATAGTTACTTAACTTAACCACCAGGGAATGTTCATTAACGCCCATACCTCTCATAACACCAGTGGCAGCTGCATCATCAAGAATCTCCCTTGGTGAATTAACTATAATTGGTGTGAGCCCCCATTTAGCCAGGATCCTATCCTCCTCAGGTACGTAAACTATGAGGCCCCTCTTAACCTCACCAATGTACCTAAACCCACCATAGTGGTCTGCATGGTAATGACTTAGGAATGCTGCATCCACTTCCCTAAGATTAATACTTAAGGCATTAATATTGTGCTCCATTATTCTTGGCTCAGTGTCTGCATCGTATAGTAGAGTCCACTTATCAGTCTCAATAAGCACACTCCATCCCCAATCATTAAGCAGTGGTGGGTTGGGTTCATTATCATTAATCACTGTAAGCTTCATCAACTTAACCATAATTAATACTATAGAATCCCTAGCGTTTAAGATTAACGTTATATGCCTTAATGAATTGATGAATGGAATGCCGTACACATGCATTATAATGTAAGTTTTATGAATAGCTGCAGTACTTTAATACCTTCAGCAGCATGCATTATAATGGGCGTTTTCATTATTGATACCTCCAGAAGCCCCTATGCCAAGCTAAGGCCAGTTTCAATGAGCGACGTTAAGCTTACTGATAATTTCTGGTCACCTAGGTTGGATACGTTAGTTAATGTAACATTACCTACAATGTTTACTCTGCTTGAGGAAACCAGTAGGATAGATAACTTCAGGGTTATTTCAGGTAAGGTTAAGGGTGGTTTTAAGGGTATACTCTTCAATGATTCTGACGTCTATAAGTGGATTGAGGCTACTGCATGGGCCCTGGTTAATAGGCGTAATGACCAGTTAATTAAGATTCTTAGTGATGTTGTTAATAATGTTGCCGAGGCCCAATTACCTGATGGCTACATTAACACTTACTTCTACCATAGGTTAGGGGAGAGGTATAGGTACCTTAGGCAGTCTCATGAATTATACTGCGCAGGTCACTTGATTCAGGCTGCTATTGCCTGTAAGAGGAGTGGATTATGCTTAAGGCTATATGATGCGGCGTTAAGATTAGGTAACCACATAGTTAATGTCTTTAATTCCAGTAACCTAATAGCAGTTGATGGACATCCAGAGATTGAGATGGCTATGGTTGAGTTATATAGGGAGTCTAGGGATAGGAGATTCCTAGAGGAGGCAGTGTTTCAGGTTGAGAATAGGGGGAAGGGTGTTTTGAGGAATTTTAGGATGCCTGGTTCATGGGATGCAGGTGATGAGCACTTCATAGACCATAAACCACTCAAGGATTTACGTGAAGTACCAACTGGCGCTCACGCAGTTAGGTTCCTATACCTAATGTCCGGTGCAGCCGACATCTTCATGGAGACTGGGGATAAGGCACTATGGGAGGCTTTAAGTCGCCTTTGGGTTGATGTAACAGGCACTAGAATGTACATTACTGGTGGTGTTGGATCTAGGTATGAGGGTGAGTCAATAGGTGGGCCATATGAGCTACCTAATGATAGGGCTTACTCAGAAACATGCGCCGCGGTTGCTAATGTGATGTGGAATTATAGGATGCTACTAGCCACTGGTGATGCAAAGTATGCAGATATCATGGAGTTAGCCCTATATAATGCCGCATTGGCTGGAATATCCCTAGATGGTAAATCATACTTTTACGTTAATCCACTGGCAAGTAGAGGTGAGCATAGGAGACAGCCTTGGTTTGACGTTGCATGTTGCCCACCAAATATTGCTAGGCTTATGGCATCATTACCCGGTTACATATATTCAACATCCAGTGGCGGTGTGTGGATTCACCTCTACGTGGCCTCAGAGGCTAAGGTTAACCTTAATGGTAATATTGTGGAACTTAACGTTAACACTGATTACCCATGGGGCGGGGAGGTTAAGGTTACTGTTAATCCAAGTAAGGAAGATGAATTCACAGTGTACTTGAGAATACCTGGCTGGAGCCGTGGAGGTAAGTTATTCATCAACGGTAAGGAACAGGACCTTGAATTAACACCATCAATGTACGTAGGGGTTAAGAGGGCTTGGAGAAATGGGGATGAATTAACATTAAGGATACCTATGCCTATTGAGCTTATTGCCTCTCATACACACGTATTAGCTAATACATCAAGGGTTGCTATTAAGAGGGGGCCATTGGTGTACTGCCTTGAACAAGTCGATAACCCAGGTGTTGATGTATGGAATATTGCCCTCAAAAGTACATGCCACCTTGAGGCTAGGTACGTTAAGGATATACTCAATGGTGTGGTTGTAATCGAGGGCGATGCCTATGAGGTAAGGGATCAGGGAGAATTATATAGGCCAATTAACGGCATTAAAGTTAACTTAAGGCACATTAAGTTCAGGGCAATACCGTATTATGCATGGGCTAATAGGGACCCAGGACCCATGATGGTTTGGGTACCATTAATTGACTACTATAGTAAGTTTGCTAACCTAATATAAGTGTAATATCATTAATTATTAAATACTAAGTGGCATCCCTATTATAATACTTGTATTTGGCCTCAATCCCATCGCATTAATAATCGCTATTACATAAGGATAGGTAGATGCGTTTATGAAGGCTATAGGTTATTAAAAATGATTAAATATAATTCATCAATGTATTATGATGAGTAACCAGGCATAATTAAGTTGCTTGAGGTCATTGAGTATAGTTTTAAAGGGGGTGCTGGGTGGTGGTTACTTATGCCATTAAGGCCTGCTAGGTGCTATAAGAGGATTAAGAGGCCATACACTAGGCTGGAGTATATTCACGGCGCCCCCTACGTTCAGATACCTAGGTTTGAGATGGGTGCTACTAAGGCTAAGGATAGGGAGAGGTTCACCTCAGTTGCCGTGCTTAGGGTTCTTGAGGGCGGTCAAATTAGGGTTAATGCCCTTGAAGCTGCTAGGCAGATGGCCTATAAGTACTTATCTAAGGTTTTAACAGACCAGAACTTCTACCTTAAGATAATTAAGTACCCTCACCACGTTATTAGGGAGAATAAAATGCTGGCTATGGCTGGTGCCGACCGTCTACAGGAGGGTATGAGGCTTGCCTTCGGTGTACCCACTGGTAGGGCTATTCAGATTAAGCCTGGTGAGGTTTTAATGATTGTTGAGGTTGAGGATAGAAATATTGCCCACGCTAAGGAAGCATTGAATAGGGCTAGGTCTAAGTTACCGTTACCGTGTAGGATTGAGTTAACGAGGAAGTCAGTAATCAAAGGCTAATTCACCA
>NZ_DAXS01000055.1:0-17605 GCF_002506515.1 Caldivirga sp. UBA161 | reverse complement strand
AATAGCAGGTATGCCGACTGCCCCAATTATCGCGTCACCGGTTGTTATTGGGAAGCCGCCTATTATAGCTAATATATTAGTCTTAATTAAAGCCACCTCATCAGAGTCAACAGTCAGGAATTTACTGTACTTGGCGTGGCCATATGATGCAGTTAACTGGTAGACGCCGGCTAAGACCCCGTTTAACTGGGTGGCGCCATTTGATCCAGTTAACTGTGAGTAAACCGGCCCAGTGCCAATCCTATACATGGTTACGTTAGCGTTACTAATCGCCTGGTTAAAGAAGCCGACTACGATGGCTGTTACATTATAGATCCCCAGAGTTACGTCTATCGGCTTCTTAATTAACGTCGTAACCCCAATGTTATACGTATTAACACCCTCATAGTATATTGATAATGAGACTGGGTACGGGTTATTTACGCTTACTAGGGCTATGCCGCTTGAATTAGTGTTGAAAGTGCCATAAACCTGCCCATTCTGCGACGCAGCCACAGTAGCGGCCACTGGTGAGCCATAGGTATTATGAATGCTGACCACTAATGGATCCCAGTGCACATTAACTGTATAGAGGCCTGGCTGGGATACACCTAGTGTACTCACTGCGATGTAGGCTTCATGGCCATCCGGTGATATTGATACCAACCTGAACCCACTACCCCACGGTAACTCTGATGAAGTGTAGCCACTGTACGTGGTGCCACTTGGGGTAACTATACTGGTTATTGTTGCAGTCTCAGGTAGTTGAACAACCAGTGATGTCCACATACCTTGAGCTACGTCACTTTGGTAAACCTGAACCTGTAGATTACCGTTACTCCATTGCCCAACTGGCTTATATATTATTGGCATATATTCAACAATCACTGGCACGTTCAGTGGATTAATTACCTTGAATTGAGTGTCGTAAATTACGTAAATCCCAATGATAGGCATGAACCTTATGAAGGGTGGCAGTATGTAGCTAACACCATGCACCACAATGAGCTGGCTCAGCGCATATACCGGTGAAACCCTATTAGCCTCAACAATGAAGGTACCACCTGTTTCACCAACCACCAGTGGCTGAACAGTGTAGACTGTTACCACGTAACCCATTATTGACCAACCTGAGGGTATTCCGAAGTTGTTAGTGGTTATTATGACTTGACTATGGGCGTCAACTGTGATGTTATAGAACTGAGTACCCTTAACTAACATTGCAAAGGGCAGCTCATACTGTGAACCTTGAAGCAACTTAATACTATAGTTACCTGAGGGTAGGTAAGCCATATCTAGCTTAACATGCTTATAATCCAGCTGAATAGCCGTAACATTACCACTCCACTTCTCAACTAATTGACTGAAGAGGCTGCCATTAGGTAGCACCACATCACTTACACTGAAGGGTGCGTTATTGGGTATTGTTAACTCCACGTACTGGTCAGTAACGTACTGGTAAGTGTAGTCCGGTGTAGTTATATTTATTGATGACTGGTTAGTTAAGGGTACGTAAATAGTCTTAACGAACACTGATGAAACCACTATTGTACCGTTAACAGTATTCTGGCCTGAATTAACCAATACTATTGAACCTGACGGTGAATACGCTGAAGTTATGAAGCCATACTCATTAACGCTCTTTAAGACATTGCCTGAAATACCTATTGATGGAAGGGGTGTAGGAAAGTAAACTTCAAGGTACTCTAAACTATAACCTGGACCAGGGGGTAGTGGGGCAGTTACGGTATACGTGCCTCCTGCGGGTATTGACAATTGAACGGTCTGGTTAATTACATCAATGTACTGAACCTCAGCATAGTAAGGTAAGGTAATTGAAATTGCCTGATTTTGAGTTGGGGTTGCCTGCTGAGTTGCAGTGGCTAAATAAATAGCCGTACCGTATAGTATTAAGCCCGCTATTACTATTGTTACCACTCCAAGTAACTTCCCTCTAAATGACATATGAGTTATCAAATAGCCATGTTTATAAGATAATCAGATAAAATAACCGTTCACTATAAAAATGAGCTAAATTAGCTGTAGTCCTCAACATGTACACCCTCATGATCAACATCAATCAGTATTACCTCACCACCAGCCAACTTCACGGCTACAGCAACCTTATCCTCAACCCCAGGCGCTAACGCTATCATTGCTCCGCCACCACCCCCACCGCTTAACTTGGCTCCGAGGGCGCCTGCCTTCCTAGCCATGTATATTATGCTAGATAACCTATGATTAGAAACACCTAACGCTTCAAGTAAGCCTTGATTAATGTTCATTAATTCACCTAATGTTACGTAATCACCCTTACTTAAAGCCGTAACCGCTTCATCAGTAATAGCCCCTATGGAATTCATTATATCTTCAATGACCTTAGGATACTTATCGTAAAGCGCCTTAACCCTCTTAACTAACTCACCTGTAGTTAACTCTCTCTCAACATAACCAACCACCAGCGGTATTTTAAATGAAGTACTAAGCCTCTTAAACTCAACCCCAGGTTTAATATACATTACACCACCAATGCTTGATACTGCAGTATCCATGGGGCTTGCCGCGCCTTGAACCGTTAATTCCACTGAATGCCCAACCTTAGCAATATCCTCCTTGCTTAATTTAACGTTAATTAACCTTGCGTATGCTGCCGCAGTGGCCACTGATACTGCTGCTGATGTTGCTAAACCAGCACCAATGGGTAATTGGCTCTCAATAATCACCCTAATGCCCCTTAAGTCGCCGCCGTACTTCCCTGATATAATCCTCAACGCCGTTAAAGCGTATGAGGCAAGCTTACTTAATTGACCATCATTAATTACACTGCCCTCAATTGAATCACCAGTAACCCTTATGGCAACCCCCTTAACTTCAAGATCCTTTGCAAAAATCACCAGTGAATTACCTCTACTCTCCTCCACAGTGACCTTAATGCCCTTGTTTATGGCCATGGCTATTGCCGGTTTCCCATAGACAACTGCGTGTTCCCCAAATAGTTTAACAACCCCCGGTGCTGTGGCAGTTACCTTTAACGCACCCATTAACGTCACCTGGCTCCCTCTTAGCAATATTAAGTAATGCTGAACCAAGTAAATTAAGGTTACTTAAAACACTGCCCAGTACCTCCTTAATACCCTCATCAGTATTACTGTTTAATAATGGCTTAAGCAACTCCTTAACATCACTGGGCATGAATGGGTATATTGCCGCGAAGTCTCTTGACTTAATTGTAATCATAGTCTCCAGGAAACCCTCAAGAAGCTTCCTAATCCTACCCTCACTGGCAACATATAGGTTATAGAGGCTCTTAGCCTCATTCTGAGGTAGCATTACACATGATTTAGTTAACTCATAGTACTCTATTAATGATTCTATGTCCTTCACGGTACCCTTACCCACAGCCTTAATGAATGTTCTACTGGATACTCTTTCCATAAGCCTCTTAACCGACTCCTCAATACTCCCTGAGTAAGTAGACACAGCTTCAGTAAAGTGGCTTAGCTTATTAATGCTTTAAGCATTAACCCCAGTGGGGCCTGTGTTACTTACCCTTAGCTATTGATGAGGCTTCAGCGTAAATGAAGCCTATTATTAACCATCCTAAGAATAACTCCACAAACATGGGCCTAGTTGAGATTAAGGCTGATGTTATTGAGTAAGCGGCAAGTATTAAGGCTGATGACGCCAGTATTATTTGGACAGCATACTTCTTAATCCTCCTAATGCTAAGCCTCATTAAAGATACATCCGATATTACGTGAACCAGTAATCCAGCCATTGTTGATAAGCCTCCTAGAACTAGAAAGGCCATTAAGGGTGATAGTAGTGTTGATGCAACTAGGCTAACGGCAATTATCCCAATTGATGATACTAAGGCAGCCAGCACTGGGTTATTAGTGTTCGCGTTAATGTAACTTAAAGGCTTAGGAACCCACCCATCCATGGACATTGCGAAGAGAACCCTTGATGAAGCTAAATTATACGCTAACACACCTAATACACCATCATTAACAAGAGCCACCAGGACTGGTATATCAATGAATATGCCAAAGTACTTGTGGAGGATGTAGAGTACAGGTGAGTTAAAGGCACTCATACTAATCATGGACTTAATGAAGGATTCAAAATGCCCATAGGATTCAAATAAGGCTAATCCAGCTGAGTTGAAGGCAAGGAGGTCAAACACTGCAAGTAAGCCTCCCGTCAATATTACTGCAACAATAGCCTTAGGCACGGTCCTACTAGCCATCTTAGCCTCACCTGATAAGGGGGCTATGGTACCATACCCAGTGGGTATTGCGGCAGCGTAGAGTACAGCATACCCAAATTGCGCCAGTGATATGTTTTGACTAGTGGTTAAGTTAACTCTGAAGCCGGATAAGTAAAGTAGTATTATACCCATTACTATTAATATCCCCAACTCCAGTGAGCCGGCGAATACGGCGTATTTGGCTGATGGTTTTATACCTAATATAGCCAACACGGCTTGAATAATGAGTATTGCAGTTAAAGTGTATAGGAAGTTAATGTGGAATAGGAACCACATTATGCCAGCTGAACCTATTGCGTATGCACTACCATAGAGTATTGAGTAGAATAGGTATATGAAACCTGTCTCAATACCTATCCTATGGCTTATGAACTGATTAGCATAAGCATAATAGCCACCCGTCTTGGTTAATCGTCGTGATAATTGATACACCACAAGGCCATTAACCAACACTATTAATGTACCCACCAATGCGGCTAATGGTGCTAGCAGGCCTGCATAAAGTATTGCAGCTGTACCGTAAGTTGTTATACTTAGGAAAGGGGATTGCCCACCTAGGGATGCGAAAAATAGCTCCCTGAAGCTTAATACCCTCCTCAATCCATTACTACTACTATACTGCCTATTTGCATTGCTTGAACTTCCCGTAGTAACCATCTTAGTTAATCCACGTAATTTATGCTTTTATAAACCTTACCCATTAATTAGAGTTGTATTTATTGAATTGTTTAAATATTGTTATTATTATATATTATATTTTTATGTAATATATCATAAATTTAGCTTATGTATAGATTAATATTTTTAGCTATAATTAAGTAATATTTATTATCTACTTACTTTAATAACCTTAAGCACTAGGACCACTATACTCATCGCCACTAACACTACTCCAATGGTTAGGTACATTACGTTGACTCCGGCTAAATTAACTATTGAAAACGATGCGCCTGTGGATTGACCTTGAGGCACATGTGGAGTACTTGACACTGGCGCATACTGTAGTGCAGTGTAGTTAATTGTATAGCTGGTTATTGGGCATGCTCCTAACTCATAGTAGAGTTGCCTTAGGAATAATGAGTATGCTATTGATTCTTCATATAATGATAAAGCCTCCTCAAAGTAGCTTTGACTTGACATTGACGATGGGTTACCAGCAAGGCTATTATTATACTGGTTGAACCAGTAATCACCGAATTGCACATAGGCGCTGGACAGGACCGGTAAGCCATTGCACTGGGACACTAGGGCCTCGTTATAGGTTGCAACATTCCTAACAATGTTAAGTAAATACAATGACGCATTACTCCCCCCAATCAGAAACATTGTGTGAATTATTGCACTGGCTGAGGCTATTGTATCAAGGCTCACTGCCAATGCCTCCAGATAGAGGCCGTTCTGGTAGTAGTATTGGGCCTCGTTAGTTTGGTTAATGAGCTGGTTAATCGTATTAATAACCTGCAGGCTTGTGGTTAATCCCTCGGCGCTGGCTAATGAGTATAAGTAAGTCACTGTGGTGTACGCGTATGATGTATATAATCCACTTAATTTACTTAAGTACGAGTTGGGTATTGGGTTACCACCAGTAATGGCGTTAAGTACATTAAACCAATACTTCAATGTAATAACCCTAACATATAATTGAGCTAAGTCACTGGGTAGATTAGCGGTGTTACCAGCTTGAATATCTCCGATTGTTGTATTTAACATAGACTGAGCGGTGTATATTCTATCATAGATGCCCACTATTATGTCTAAGTTGGCTGTGGTGGGTTGAACGCTGTTAATTTCATTAATCATTTGATTTAATTGAGCGGACACATTGGCTACAAGGGCCTTAGCGTAAGTTAATGTAACATTCCTAAACAAGTTAGTGTAGTAGCTTATTAAGGCATTGTAGATTAAGCTCGCTGCTGTGTAGTAGTCACCATTATTAGCACTGCTTAATGCAGCCTCATAATCAGCTTGATTGCCTAGGGCTGATTCATTACCATAATTAACGTAAAGCGTCTTATAGAGGTAAGCGTTAATGGCTGAAATATTACTCATCACTTGGGGGTTTACTTGAAGAGATAGGTTAAAGCTACGGCCTGTAAAGTACTGTATAGCCTGATACACCGTGGCTACTGGGATGACGTTAACCCCAAGTTGCTTACCTAAGTTTATTAAATTAATTACTTGACCACTTGATGACACGTAATTTTGCTGGCCATAAGGTATTAGCACTGTTGAGTAACCTAACTGAGCAGCAGCCCTAATCTTATCAGGTATCCCACCCACTGGACCTATTGTTCCATCAGGCATAATCATACCAGTCATAACCACGCTTGGGTTTAGGCTACTGTTAGTTATGAGGGAGTACATGCCGACTGCCATGTAGCCGCTGGCTGATGGGCCACCTATCTCTATGGTACTGGAGTTAACGTTAATGAGGAAGTTGTAGCTTGTTAATGATTGGCCAGCAATAGTTGTGGCTACGAATGCTGCTATTTGGCTTGATGAAATGAAGGTACCACCCTCACCTATGGGTAGCGGCATTGCAGATACGTACACATTACCACCCAGGTAACTTGGTAGGCCCTTAACCGCAGTTATGGTGATGTTTATTACTGCACCTTGGTTTGAACCTGAGACAGCTAATGCATGTATAGTTACACTATTCGTATATATTGATCCAATGCTCCATGAGTATGCCAGTACCGATGCCGCTATGGCTAATGCCAGTATTGGAAGCAGCCTATTAACCTTCATTAAGTCAACAATACAGTGAGCCTATATAAACATTTTTCAGAGCCAATTCAATGCAAATTAAATAAACAATACTACTCATTATTCACTTATCATAAAGGCTACAGGTGAGTAAGATTAAGGAACCCAATAATGGGCACTCATTCTTATTAGTAAGTTGATTATTTGATAACGCTTCCCCATCCTAAGGGACTAGCCCCCTACATTGGGGCCCTGGGTATTACCTGCGGAGAGGGGGCTTAATGCTACTGGCGTTAAGGATTGTAATAAGTAATGCTGAACCTTGGTTTAGGGAATTCATTATTCTTAGCTAATTCAATATTACTGCCTAATTATGCTTCCTGGGAACCAACCATCTCTGGTTCTAACCAGGCCCCTCTCCCTAATGTATTTACTTACCTTATCCCTAACATCCTCAAAAATCCTTGAGTCGCCGCAAAGTACCTTACCATCAGCCACAGCATCAAGTATTATCATTGAATGCTCAAGAACTTCAGCTAACCTGCTTAATGGCAGCCAAACCACTTGCCCAATATCCTTAGCCTCTATTTCATACTCACCTGCCTCTACAATAGCCATTAAGTCCCAATCACTCAATGGTGTATTATCACCCCTAGCCCTTGAACCGAATAAAACAACTACCAGGGACCTACTACACAATTCCCTAAGTACCTCCCTAAACCTAGCCTCCCTTAGCCTAGCTACCTCACTGAGTGCCTCCAGCCACCTGCTGTACATAATCCCACACTAAGTCCATGCACTTAACAGCATCCTCCGCTTCCCACCTCCTATAATCATTAATCCTGGCATCAGGGTAACGTGCCTGAATATAATGCTGCTCAAGCAATTCAACACACCTAATAATACCCGGCGGAGCCTCCTTACCTAAGAGCTTCATTAAGTACTGGAGTAGTTCAGATGTTGAGTGGGTAATTGGCCGTGAACCACCAAGCTTAATTAACAATCCTTTAAACAGTAATTCAATGGATTGTTGAGCAAAGAATGCAGCAGAGTCAAACCTATTATTAGCTAAGTCCTCCCTTGCGTAATCCCTAAACCTCCTAGCCTTATTAACCCAAGGATCAGCCATCAAACCCCTAAGCTACTACATGTTGAGAACCGTTATAAGGGTTATTTTACCGTAGTAATCACTAGAAATTCAAGAATCAGTAATGTTAAGTTAAAGGGATTATAATGATTAATCCCAGCGAGAAGATTATGTGGAGGATAGTAACCCACATAGTTAAGTAGGAATCGTAAAGGCCCAATGCTTGAAATCTTAGAGTTCAAGCTTAATAGGGTTTGGGTTAAAGGCACGTAAACTAGGCTGCTTCTCACGGTTACCCTAGGGAGGGGCTAGGGTGTTGAGGCTTAATGCCCTATCCTAAGCCTTGAAATTCATTGCTAGGATTGGTGTGGATTATGTTGTTTTCGAGGATTTATTCCTAGTTAGGAAGGTGGATTACGCGTTTTGCTAGGAGGGGGATTCTTGTCCACAGTATTATTAAGGCGTTGAGGCTTGGCTTTAATGTAATCCTCATTAATCCTAAGGGCACTACCGACTCTAAGGAATGTGGGAAAATCATGAGGGGAGGAGACTCAATAAGCACACCACCTCAGCCTACCTAATAGCAGTGAGGGGGATTAGAAGCAATTAAAAATAACTAAAAGTCTCGCAAACGCATTATAGGTAATATTATCTTATCCGCAGTATTTATTAAGCAATATATTACTGTAGAAGGCTAGGTGGCTGCTGATCCTTTAGTGGATTACATTAGGTATTGTAGGGATGAGAAGTGTATTAGGGATCAATTAGCCATACTTACTAGAGGTAAGAGGGAGGTACCTATTGAGGTTGATGGGTTAAGGTTCCAGGTTGATGTAGTTGCCAATGATGAGGCCTTTGAGGTAAAGTACGATGCGCAGCCGTATGATGGAATTGGGCAAGCATTAATATACGCAATCATGGGGTATAAGGCATGGTTAATACATGTCTTGGATAAGTACTCGGGATTATATAGTAATTATGTTAAATTATTTAAAAAGCTTAACTTACCATTTTGCGTTAAAGTAATAGATAAAAAACTTGGCATCAGTGATGAAGTATGCCCATAATAATACCTGTAATATCAGCATCTGGTGGTGTAGGTAAGACAACCCTAACACTATTAATGGCGCACTACCTTGTTGAATATGGGGAGAACCCAGGAAGAATACTCATAGTTGACACAGATCCAACAGCAGGTTTAACGCTTAAAATATATGGTGATAATTATGATGAGGTTAATAATGATAGAAGGACGCTATACCACATGTTTAAGGACTATGATAAGGGTAAGAACATTGATATTGATGATTACGTAACAACACCCAGTGAGTATAATGATAAGTATAATAGCTACGTTAATACTAATACACTCCTGAATGTTAAAGTGCTACCACCAGGTGAGGATGATGAGGGTGACCTCAGCAGCTTAATAACGCAATGGTTGGGTGAATTTGGTAGGGGTGATGCATTATTCAATATTCTTAATAAATCAGGTGCATTGAGTAGATTCAATTACATAATCATAGATACGGCTCCATTCTTTGATAAAAGGTATACTTCAATTGCATTAGCGAGGACTGATTTAATTAAGGTTAATATGGCGGTTATACCACTTAGGCCTACTTTAACTGATATTAAGAGGACCATTAGGATGAACCATACGATTTTGAGGAAAATCAATAATGAGATTAAGCCAATATTCACATTCAATTTTGATAAGGATATGTTAAAGAGTGAGGCAGCGGCTCTTAGGGAGGCGGGTATAGAGGTATTAGCGAAGGGAGGCGGCAGTTCTAGGGAGATAAGAGGCGCAAAATCCCTTACTGAAGTGGTGGAGGCTGTTAATGGCCTTAAGTCAATGGGTAAAGTAATTAATGTAGCCTTAGCATACATGGCTTCATTAACCCGCTTCCCGGAGAGGGAACTTAAGGGTGAGGAAGTGTACACGCCTAGGTGCGTAATATCATCAATATTAAGTGAATTTACTAGTATTAAACCTGAATGCGATATATTAACCGAGGAGGAGTAATATACAGCATACCCTACCCTTAGGAAGCTTCACCAACACTGCTACTTAACCACATTTCAATCACCCCATCTGGTATTGTTAAGTCACCCCTGAAGAATTGCTCACCGTTACGGCTCCTAACCATTACTCCTGGTTCACCATCAGTTACCCTACCAATAATCGATGCATTCACCCCCACATTCTTTAGCCTCCTAATTAATTCATCAGCATCACTCTCCTTAACACCTATTAGTAGTGATCCTGAGGAGAGCACTGTAAGTGGGTTGAGGTTGAATGCGTTAAGTACTTTTCTTGTTACTGGTAGTACTGGGATGTCTTCCTCATTAATGATTATTAGCCTCCCTGAGGAGTATGCCATTTCAAGTAAACCCTGTAGGACACCGCCCTCAGTTGGATCATGCATTGATGTTGCGTACTCTGATGCGGTGAGGGCATCATTAACCACTGACACCATCCTATAGAGGCTCATAGCCTCCTTAAACTCCTCTTCACTCAACACATTCATTAACCTACCCCTAAAGTCACTGGCTAAGACTGCAGTAGCCTCTAGGGCTGCGTACTTAGTCATGATAATAACGTCACCAGAATTCAACCCCCCAGTCCTTATGAACTTATTACCAACACCAATAGCCGTTGCTACAGCAATGGGCCTAGTGGTGGCGTCTGACTTCTCGGTATGGCCACCCACTAGGGTTGCGTTGATTTCAATTAAGGCATCATTAACCTGCCTCATTATCCTAACAACATCCTCTTCACTGGAATTAATGGGAAGTATTAGTGTTACTAAAAACCACCTAGGCCTAATACCCCTAGTTGCAATGTCATTAGCCGCCACATGCACTGCCAACCAACCCAGTAGGTTGCTTGAACCAGTGACTGGATCAGTGTGAACAGCCATGTAGGAGCCATTAATCCTAATGACCGCTGCATCCTCACCAATACTTGGGCCTAAGGTAACATTATCATCACGTACACCCAGCATTCTAAACACCTCCCTCTTAATGAAGGCATTACTGAACTTAACCATATTATGTTTAATTGAGTTAAGGCTATTAAGCATTATCGCGAATTAACATTGAGGTATTAACTAACTGGAAAGAAACGTTTATACTCAATGCCCTGGGGCATTTAATATGAGTGATGTTAATGTAAATGATGCCATTCAAGCCATACTCAGCGCCCTACAGCAGATGAGTAAGAGCGAGTTAAACATCACGCTTATGGAGGCCACCCAATGTATCCTATGTTCACTATATGGTGTTTCATCTAATGTTAAGCATGAGGTTAAGCCAATTAATGGGCTTGGGGACATATTAAGGGCATTGAATGACCCATACGTTAGGAAGGGTTTAGGATTAATTATAGAGTTATTGAGGAGTATGGGTAAGTGCCTTGACGCAGCCGAAAAAGTTAAGGGCATAAGCGGGGATTCATCATGTAGTATTAACGTACCCTGCTACATAATAGCCCATGGGGTTGGGAGGGTTAATGAATTAGGATTAGGCGTAAATAAAGATGAGGAGTGAACAGAGCATTAAACCAATTAAGGTTAAGCCCATTGCCAGTAGGCTTAATTCCCTGAACCACCTTAAATCACCCTTAATGATCCTTATTGAGAGGAATAATATTAATGAGTCTGTTAAGGCCACTAAGAGCATGAATAATGGGCTAAACTCACCTAGAACCATTAGAGACGTGATCATTAATGGTATTGATAATGCAACGGCAATTAACATTACTATTGAGCCAACCCTATTAGCAGCATCCCTACCATACACTGTGGCCACTGTACGTATGTTCACCCTCAAATCCCCCTCATAGTCCAAGGAACCCTTCACTATCTCCCTACCCAATGTAGCAACCACAGTGGTTAGGAAGAGTAGAGTCATGAATAATGAGGATTTAGGCATAATCACCTTCACCGAGGTTAAGCCATATAAGTATGTTAATGATGTAACCAATGCAACTATTAGATTATTAATAATCATTACCCGCTTAAGCCTTGAATTATACAGGTAACCTAGTATTAGCGCCACCAACAGTATTATTAATGAGAGTGAGTTAGCCCAACCTATGGCTACTGGTATTACTTGAATAAGGGATAATACTAATGATGCTAAAGCCAACCAGTATGCCTCCCTAAATGATATAACTCCAGTCACTAGGGGTGCATTCGGCCTATTAACCCTATCCTCATTAATGTTGTGGATATCATTGGTTACGAATAGGAATACCTCAGCGAAGAATGTGGATGCCAATAGTGTTAAGGCAACGTAACCATTACGCCCACCAGACACGTAGTAGGAGGCAACCACCGTGATTGCGGCTAATAAACCATGCTCCATCCTACCCAACTTAATGATATTAATTACCTTACTAAACACGCAGCGCTCATCATTGTTAATTATTTAAGCATTAAGTCAGCCTATTAACTTAGGTGAGTTACCACCAACACAATNNGGCTCCTAGCCTAGTGAGTGCAGGAATCGTTAAAAGCCCAACCCTGAACTTAAGTATTACAATACATGTGACTATAAAAACTAATTAAGCATTAATTCTAGGTATTAAGTAATGCAGCCCACGGATCCAATAGTGGTTGAGTACATTAATGAGTTGATGAGGAGGGGGTTAAGGCAGTACATTGATTTGATAATACCTAGTGATGATGTCTTTAAGATAGGTAGGGAGTATGCTGAGGCTAGGAGGAGTTATGCTGAACTCCTTGACGCACTCATCCAGTATGCTAAGCCTAGGATTAATAGTGAGGTTGCTGAATATGCTGTGAAAAATTACCTTGGAAACGTGAACGTGGATTACGTTGATGTTGTGGCCAAGGGTATTGCTAAGTGGTATGTGAATATTTTAAGATTATTCAACGTAGTCTCCTTCTTTGGATACCAGCCTCCTTAGGCTACTCATCCTAAGCCCAGACTCATTAATCAGCTTCTCAAGGTGATTGAAACCCATTATAATAACTGAATCCTTAACCCTAATTCCACTACCGCTCGTTATTATCAACACTGCGTTAAACCTTCTGTAGTATGGATCCCACATTGTGGGCTTACTCTGAACCCTGATTAGGTACCTGCCGAAACCGTAAACCTCAAGGTCACTTATTCTTTTACCTGGAACAACTAAGTAGCCCATCCTCCTCAACCCACTCCAAAGCATGTACGTAATCTCCATGCTTCTACTAGGCTTCACAGACCTACTGCTGATTAGGCTTGCTGACCCTAGTAATCTCTTTAATGATTCCCCAGCGATAATAACCCTATAGTACTTTGGTTCATTCAAGTAATCAACCTTAAACTTAACCGCATCCTTAAAATCATTATCAAGGGACGCAACCATTGGGTTAATGCCCATGCTCCTAAGCCTACTAACCCTGTACAGGTCCTTTCTACTTGCCCTATACCCAATTATAATCACAGGCGCATGAAATGCACCCATGCTTATTGTTAAGTCCACTGGCTGCCCATAGAGCATTGGTGAAACATACCCTGATAAGCCCAATTCCTCAAGGGATTCCCTAAGTAGGAATGGTAAAACCTTCTCCACACTGCCTCTTCCAGGCATGTGCTGCCTTATGTTACCCATAAGCCTACTCATTATTCTCTCCCTATATGATAATACTAAGCGTTCAGCTATCTCATCCGAGTAACCGCTCTTCACATAGTACCCTAACTCACTTACAACATCATCAACCACATCCTCAGGAACATCATCAACCATAACCATCTCTTCCACCAACTTCCTAACCTTCAACCTAAGCTCCCTCATTACTGGTACTTAGGCTACCAATACCACGTGAGCTTTAAAACCGTTTTTCTAAAATACCTAGGGTTAAACCTTGAGGGTCATTAACTTCAAGCCTAAATTAAACACCACATACACCTACTGGGATATTAAGGATGAATCACTAATAGTGAGGTATATCCATGAGCAGTGCAAGCCCCTCTTCATTAAGGATAATGAGTCACTAGTTAGGCTGTATATTGAGTCAAATGGGCATAGTTACAAACTATGCTCCTCAAATAAGGGATGGGCGCCGACACTGGTTATTGATGGTATAGTTATGCACACAATTATGAGTGATCCATTAAAGTACAGCTACGTTAAAATGAGGGGGGTAAGGGTAAGGGGGGTTGTCTTAGACTGCTGCACTGGGCTAGGGTACACTACGCTAGTGGCGCTTAGGAGGGGTGCTAGGAGAATTGTAACCGTGGAGGCTGATGAAAATGTAATTGAGTTGGCGAGGTATAATCCCTGGAGCAGCCACTTAATGGACCCTAGAGTTGAATTAATACTTGGGGATATTTATGAAGCCTCCGGGTGGATTAGGGATTCAGTATTCGATACCATAATACATGACCCACCCAGACCCACTAAGAGGTTCACTGCATTATACTCCGAGGAGCTTTACAGGATTTACAGTAGGTTATTGAAGAGGGGCGGCTTACTATATCATTATGTCCCAATGACCGGGGTTAAGTATAGGAGGCGTAATGTTAAGCGTGGGGTTATTGAGAGGCTAAGAAGGGCAGGCTTTACTATAATTGGTGAGAATGAGTATGGTCTATTAGCTAAGAGGGTGAATTAGCATTAGGAAGAGCCCTAATACCAAATGTTAAGTACGTCAACCTCAATGGGGATAACCTTAACGCCTAATGTCCCTGACACTGATGGTTCCGTCCCCTCGCCGGTAATGAACCTCCTTATACTGAATCCACCCTGGGTATCCACTATTAATTCAAGGACGCTACCATATACTGGTATTACTCTTAGGCTGTAAATTAACTTAACCCTCCTACCCTTACCCATGCTTTGCCTAATCTGCCTATTACTAAAGTAATCCTCAAGGCTCCGCAACTGCTCATCACTAACACCACCATATAACTTAGCTAGAATCCTGTAAACCCTCCTTAACTCCCCTGCCTTAGACTTAATTTCCCTAACCTGAACCTTACCTGCCGCCTTAAGGTTAAGGAGCTGAACCCCATGCCTAGTAACAGTACCCTCAAGTATGCTTCTTCTTAGAGGCCTAGTAGCTTCAATAATCATTGGCCTCCCTAACCCAAGCACCCTTACCTCAGGCCCCTCAACACCTGCGAAGTGAAGCACAACGTTCAATGGCCTCAACTCACTAACAGCCTCCTTAGCAACACTTGCCACTGAGGATTCCCCAATCTGCGGTATTCCTCTAAGTAACTTCCTATACCTGGCCTCAATGTAAATTGGCATGGCCTCAACGCTTACTGAACCATCACTAGTATTTACCCTCACCACCACGTCCGGGTTCAGCCTACTGTACCTTTTACCCAGCTTATTAGCCAATGCCTTACCAATCAACCTGTTTAACTCCCTCTTAATTGATTCACTACTTGTTATGCCTAGTTCAGTTGATACCTTAACCTCATTCTCAATAATCCCCCTATTGACTGTTGAACCCACTTGAAAACTACTGAATTCAATGCCCTGCTCATTAATTATACCCTTAACCTTATTAATAATATCATCAATATTAATTCTATCGAATAGGTTACCGCAGATGAAGCATGGCTGTGGTTCAATGGCTTTACCCATTCTCCTTAAGAATAGTAAACTCTCCCTATGCCCACTTTTAGCTAATGCCGCCAGGATACCCTCATCATATGTGCCGGCTGCGGAGTTTAAAGCCTCCATGAAGAGTACATTCTTTATAGACTTACCGCGCTCCTCATTACTAATCATGAAGCCCCTTGATGCGAATAACCTACCTAAACAGTGGTCACATAATGGGTACTTCAATAGTACCTTCCTAGCCTCCTCAATTATACTCATACTTATTAATCGGCCTTAAACCAACTTAATAACTATTCCCGAAGCTAGAGCCATGCACTTAACCACTGCAACTTACATGGAATGGATACGCCTAGTTACTGGAGGCCATAGTAATAGTGAAGAATATGGCTTTAAAAATCACCGCCTAGGTGAAGTTACTGATGCATGAGGTGTTCATTAAATTATGCAACAGCATTGGCTGCTCAAGTAGTTACATTGAGAATGTAACTAAGCAATTAAGGAGCTTAGGCGTTATTGAGCTAATTAATGATGGGCCTGTTGAATTCATAGGTGGCCTTAAGCTACTTGGCAAGGGACAGAATAGTTTTGTCTTCAAGTGTAAGATAAGTAATCTTGAAGGCTACTACGCATGTAAGGTGAAGAGGCCGGATTCCCCAAGACCAAGCCTACTTAATGAGGCACGTAACCTTAAGTTAGCTAATGAGGTTAACGTGGGCCCCCTCCTAATTAATAATACTAACGATGTTATAATAATGGAGTACATTAATGGAGTACCATTGGGGGTTTACCTTAATCAAGCTGGCTATGATTCAATTAGGGTTATGGTTAAGGAACTATTAATGCAGGGCTTTAGGCTTGATTCAATAGGATTAATTCACGGTGAATTAAGTAGGATTAGGGAACACGTAATTATTAGAGATAGAGCTTACATAATTGATTTTGAAAGTGCAAGCATGCTCACTAAATCAACAACCAACGTCACTCAACTCGTAAGCGCCCTAATTCTTAGTAAAGGGGTAATGCAGGCTAAGGTTAAGAAAGCCCTTAACCTACAGGACACTGGCGCATTAATTAAATCACTTCAATTATATAAGGTTAGGCTAAACCACGATTCATTCAACCTAATCCTTAAGTCCCTAGGCCTATTAAATTAAGCAACTGCATAAATGTTGAGTGTAGGTTCCTGACTTGAAGCTTAGCCTAACACCTACGGCTATTAATGTTTAGAAAACCTTATTAACAATTCAATGGGTACTCTTAACGTATGCAGGAGGATAAGTGCACCTTCATTGGTGTAAGGGTTATTGCCGGCCAGGAGTATAATGTTGCAGCCATTATTAGGACTAGGCTTGAGTTAATGGAGAAGGATAAGAGGAAGTACTATAACGTACCATCAATAGTTGTCCCACCTAACGTGCAGGGTCAGGTTTACTTAGAGACTCCGCACTCCTACGTTGCCATTGACTTATCAACAGGTATAAAGCAGTACAGGGGTTTAATGATGGGTAAAGTCCCCTTAGCTGAATTAATGAAGATGATTAAGAGGGAGATTAAGGTTCAGGTAAATGATGTTGTGGAGATTATAACTGAACCATTCAAGGGATTTAAGGCTAAGATAGTTGACGTTGATGAAAAGAACAACACAGTTAAACTACTATTATTCGACACAGCAACCAACATACCGGTAACCCTACCCATTAAATCAGTTAGGGTAATTGAGGAAAAGAAGTGAATCACTTAGGTTAAGCATGAATGCACTTTAATACAATGCCAAAGAATTTCGCAAACGCAAANNATAATCACCAACACTAAGAATGAAGCCTCACTGAACCCCAACGTATCGCTTAATAAGTACGAGAGCCCCCACCATAGTAGCTTACACTCAACTGCGTGAAGATTCACGGCCCGGGTCTTGGAAACTGGAGGTCACTATATAAATTAAGTATAAAAGAGCCCCTTAACCTGTTAA
>NZ_DAXS01000074.1 GCF_002506515.1 Caldivirga sp. UBA161 | reverse complement strand
TACCCTGTACCAATTATCCCTCTCAGCGGGTTTAAACCCAATTGCCTTAATTAAGGAGGCTACGTAATCTCTGGTGAATACTGGCTTACTTAATCCAGTGGCTGGTATAACCCTCTCCTCATATAGTGTCCCACCGAAGTCATTTGCACCAAATTTGAGGGCTAATTGAGCTACATCAAGGCCGTTGGTTAACCAGCTTGATTGAATATTAGGTAACTCCCCCTTAAACACTAGCCTAGCCACAGCCACTATCCTTAGTAATGTTGCTGAGGTTAATGGATAGGGGACCTTATTTGTTAATTCACTGTTACCTGGCTCAAAGTTCCATGCGGTGAAGGATAGGAATCCATGAGTCCTCCTCTGTAGGTTAATTATCCTGTATAGGTGTTCGGCCCAATCTGCCTTAGACTCCACGTGCCCATACATCATTGTTGCATTACTCCTTATGCCTAACCCATGGGCAACCTCCATTATGTTTAACCACGTTTCAGCACTAATCTTATGTGGTGCAATAATCCTCCTAACCTCATCAACCAGAATCTCCCCACCACCCCCAGCCAGTGTATCCATTCCGGAGGCTTTAAGCCTCTCAAGAACCTCCCTGTAGCTCATCCTATGCTTCCTAGCCAAGTAATCAACCTCAATGGGGCTTAAGCCGTGGATTGCCACGTGCGGGAGCTTGGCCTTAAGCGCCTTGAATAACTCCTCATAATACTCAATCCCCAATTCAGGATTAATACCACCCTGCACCAGTACCTGCCTAATACCAAACCTTGAATCAACCTCGGCTGCAAGCTTAACAGCGTAATCCACACTCATGGTGTAGGCTTCAGGATGCCTTGGCGGCCTATAGAATGCGCAGAAGCTGCAGGCTATTGTGCAGACATTGGTGTAATTCAGTATTAGGTTTGGTATGAAGGTTACCACACCCTTAAACAACCCCTCAGTTAACTCCCCTGCAGCAATACCAAGGTCCCATAGGTTCAATTCAAGGAGCCTCTCAATGTCAGGGGGCTTCAACTCCTCACCGTTCAGGGCCTTCTCCAGTGCTTGATCCATTGATTACTGGGTTAATTTAGGTTTCTTTAACCTTTAACCCAGCTACCCACTTTCCCGTATTCAATGGGTTAAGTTTTTTAAATTAGTCTAATGAATAGGCAATAATGTGTACCATTAATGATGTTAGGAATGCGGTTGCCAATGGGGTTAGTAAAACAGATGCCTTAAGCCTATTCACTCAATGCGACTTCAGGGTGTTGGCTAAGGTGGCTGATGAATTAACAATGAAGATTACTGGGGATACAGTAACCTTCGTTAATAACGTCGTAATAAACTACACTAACGTCTGCGTGGCTCAATGCCCAATATGCGCATTCTATAGGCCCAAGGGGCATCCTGAAGCCTACTTAAGGAGCCCGCAGGAGGTTGTTAAGGGTGTCCTTGAGGCTAAGGCTAATTACGGGGTTAGTGAACTACACATTAACGGTGGCTTCCACCCAGACTTAACCATAGAGTACTTTGAGGAATTATTCAGTAGCGTTAAGAAGGCTGCCCCTGAAATCACAATTAAGGGGCCCACGGCTGCTGAGGTGGATTTCTACGCTAGGATTTGGCGCATGAGTACTAGGGAGGTTCTTGAGCGATTCAAGTTAGCTGGATTAGATGCATTATCTGGGGGTGGGGCTGAGATACTCAGTGAGGATGTTAGGAGGGTCATAACGCCATATAAGTTTAATGCTGAGGCCTGGTTGAGGATTTCCCATGAGGCTCATGAATTGGGCATAAGGAGTAATGCAACAATGATGTATGGGCATGTTGAGGGGCCCCAACACATAATAAGCCACCTCTTCTCAATAAGGGAACTACAGGAGGAGACTAACGGCATACTACTCTTCATACCCATTAAGTTCGTTCCATGGAACACTAAACTGTATAGGGATGGCTTAGTTAAGGGCCCTGCACCCGCTGAATTGGATGTGAAGGTTACTGCAATATCAAGGATTATACTTGGGGGTAGTATTAAGAGGATTGGGGCTTACTGGACCTCATTAGGTAAGAGGCTTGCCTCAACACTCCTATTGGCTGGGGCTAATGACTTAGTGGGGACTATGATTAATGAGCAGGTGCTTAAGCAGGCTGGCTCAAGTGAATCCCTAAGGCCAACCACAGTGGCTGAGTTAGCCCACATTGCTAGGGAGGTTGGTAGGAGGCCTATGGTTAGGGACACCTTCCACACTAGGCTAATTGAGGTGAATTAATGAGGATTGCTAGGCTTAAGTACGCGCACAGTGACCCATTATTCAAGTACTCAGGCTTAAACCCAGTGCCGGTGAGTAATAATGAGTCAATTAAGTTAATCCTAGAGAATGAGGTTGACGTAGCCTTCGTACCATTAACCTACGCTGCATACCACTGCGATGTAGTTAACATGGTGCCGTACTTCGCAGTATACAGTAGGGGGCCTGTATTATCGGCTAGGTTATTTAAGGGTTCAGGTAGGGGTTATGCGGCTGTTGAGGATACTAGCGTTAATGCTGGTGCATTAACGGCGTTAATGGGGATTAGCTTTGAGAGGGTTTTAAACCCGCATGAGGCATTGAAGAGGTATGAGGGTGTTTTAGTTATTGGTGATGAGGCCTTGAGGATGACTGCATTGGGCCTACCCTACATTACTGATGTTGGTGAACTTTGGGAGGAGAGGATTGGTAAGCCCCTTGTCTACGCAATAATGGTTGCCAGAGTTGGTGTTAGTGGCGGTGAATTAATGGGTGTGGTTAATGGTATTAGGAGGTCCCTTAACTCATTCATGAGTAACCCTGAGCCATTAATTAGGGATGTGGCTAATAGGCTTAATGTACCTGAGTGGGTGGTTAGGGATTACTTAATGAAGAGCATTAAGTATGAGGTTAATGATGAGGTTATTGATGGGGTAATCACTGAACTTGAGGTTCTTAAGCTACCTAAATGCCTAAGGATTCTTCCACGTCAATGCTAACCCCTCCACTTAACCCTTGGCTTAAGTACATTAGCCTTAGCCTCAATCCTACCCCTATACTTGGCTAAATCCCTTAATATAACCTTAACCTCATCCCTCATATTCCTCCTCAACCCATACATACCCAACCTGGGTAAAACCCTCCTCTCAGGCTCATAATATAAGTCATCCTCAGGCTCAACCCTTGGGTTAGGTAAGTGAACAACCTGGGGTTCATAACCCAAAACCTCCTTACTAGCCTCCTTAACTAAGCCTGCAATGGCGTTGAGTGTTAGGATTTCCCTATAGTGGTAAACAGTCCTATACTCACCATCACTTGGCGGATTCTCCAGTAGTAGTGTTAAGGCGTCGGTGGTGTCTTCAAGGGATGTGAACCCCTTCTTCTGAAGCCCACTACCGTAGACTGTTAACTCATGGCCAATTACGGCTTCTGCGCAGAACCTATTAAACACAGTACCCCATACGTCATCGAAGTCAAACCTGGTGAATAACTCATCTGAAGTAATTTCACTAGTCCTAGTGCCGTAGACAGGCCCCTGGTGGAAGTCTGTTACCGTTATTCCCCACAGCCTATTAGCGTAGGCAAGCATGTAGGAGTCGAAAACCTTACTCCAATGGTACCATGAGCCAGCCCACCTGGGTACAAGTATCTTATCCCTGGCGCCATTTACAATAGCCTCAACGAATGCATCCTCAGGTAGCCTGAAGGCTGGGTAACCGAATTCACCCAGTGTACCCATTTTAAGTAGGTGGATCCTACTGCTAATGCCCCTTATGGCGTATATTACGTTTAGCGTTGACTTAAGGTTATTAACCATTGTGTAGGAGGCGTGGTTAACATCAATCATCGAGTACGGTGCAGAACGCTGCTCAGCGAAGTGAACTATGGCGTCGGGCCTATGCTTATCAATAATATGCCTCACAGCATCGTAGTCAGTAACATCAGCCTCATGGAAGATTACCCTCGACCCATAAACCTCCTCCACAGCCTTAACCCTATCCTCCATGCTTAATATCGGTAATGCAGACCATGAACCAACCTCCTCCACAGCACTCCTAGTGTAGAAGTTATCAACACCAATAACCTCATGACCCCTCCTCACAAGCCTAAGCGCAAGCGCCCAGCCCAAGTAACCATCAATACCAAGTATAAGAACCCTCACAATAACCACATACCTTAAGCGCTTATAAAGTTAACACACCAATAATGAGGACCACACCACATATTCCCGGAGGCGCTTTAAGGCCCCTTATGAGTTGGGGATTGCCTAGTTGTTTACTAGATGTTAAGGTGAATTATAGTCAAGGTTGCTCAGAATATTGCTGATAGATTTTACCAAGCCAAGGAGGGGTATCTAAGGGGTTTAATCGAATTAACCAAATACGGTAAGGAGTTTAGGCTGTGAATCCAGTGAATGCGTCTAGGGCAATTTTTCAGCAATTAGTAATTAAGTATGCATTAGG
>NZ_DAXS01000066.1:19416-20959 GCF_002506515.1 Caldivirga sp. UBA161 | reverse complement strand
TTACGAAAGAAAGTGCTCGATTAAGCATATTAGGGTGAGTATAGTTAAGATTGAGGAGGTGGTTAAGGAGGCTAGGAGGATAATTTCACAATGATTGGTGGACCGGCCGGGATTTGAACCCGGGACCTCCCGCGTGCAAGGCTTATGCGGAGCCTAGCCCTCAGGACTATTGGATCCTCAATCTGTTTATTTTTAAATTTTTCACAATTTAAACTCAGCCCCTAATTTATGGTAGGCCATATTTATCTAAATAAAAATACTTAAATATTAATGAATATGATTATATGAGTAATGCTTAAAAATATGCCATAATTTAGATAAGTTTATGACTGAGGTTGCTGGTTTGTTGGGTCTTGTTGATACTCATGAGCATCTTGAGGTTGAGGCTGATAGATTGTCTAGGCCTCAGGACCCAATGTTCATATTCCTATTCCACTACTTATCCACAGACTTTTACTCCAGTGGTATGTCTCATGAGGAGTATGAGTTAATTAGGGATTTTAAGAGGCCCTGGGTTGAGAGGTGGCCTTTGTTTGAGGAGTTTTGGGATTATGCTAGGACTACTGGTTATGGTTTAGTGATTAGGTTAGCTATTAGGGATCTTTATGGGGTGGAGGATATTACTAGGGGTACTTACCCCAAGCTTGTTGAGGCTATGAGTAATAGGGCTAAGCCAGGATTCTATAGGTGGGTTCTTGAGAAGGCTAACATCACTAAAGTCATCCTTGATCATGGCGATAATACTGGTGACTCATTACCAAGGTTTGATAGGGATTTGTTCACTGGTGTTATTAGGTTTGAGGGTATTGTATTCATTAGTGATTGGGTGGGCCTAATGAAGGCCTCAAGGAGGCTTAAAGCACCGATACATCATTTAAGTGACTTGGAGAGCGCCTTTAGGAGGTATATTAGGGGGGCTTTACCAAGCTTCGTTGGTGTTAAGGTAAGCTTCCCAGCGTACTGGCAATCACTTAAAATCGAGTATGCTACACCTAATGAGGCTGAGTATGCGCTTAAAGCTATTATTGAGGGTAGGGAGGGGTTTAGGCGCTATACACCATCATCCAATGAGGTTAAGCCACTCCAAGACTACTTATTCAGGGTAATGTTGGATGAGTTAGAAGCCTTAGGTAAACCCATTCAAATACACACTGGCATACAGGAGACTGCACCAACGTATGAGGATGCGCCACCAAATAATGCAATCACAAATGCTAACCCGACGCAATTAATCAACTTATTCAAGGAGTACCCTAACGTGAAGTTCATACTATTCCATGCCGGTTACCCATATTACCATGAGGCTGGCGTTCTAGCTAAGCAGTGGCCTAACGTCTACTTAGACTTATGCTGGGTACATGAGATTAATCCAAGGGCATACGCTAATATTCTCAGTGAATGGCTTGAAATGGTACCTAACAGTAAGATAATGGCGTTTGGTGGGGATTACATATTCATTGAGGGGACTTATGGTGCATCAAGGGTTGTTAGGCAAGTGGTCAGTAAAGTGGTGCAGGAGGAGGTTGAGGAGGGGCATTGGGAT
>NZ_DAXS01000066.1:0-19392 GCF_002506515.1 Caldivirga sp. UBA161 | reverse complement strand
ATATAACTTAACTGTACTTATCAATTAACTGCTCAAGACTCAATAACTCATACTTAATTCTCCTACCTGATTCGGCGCTCTCCTTAAGGCCCTCAATTATATCATGAACCAGTAATGCATCGTAAATTGACTGTTCCGGTTTATGGCCCTCGGCTAAAACATCATCAATAAAATGCCCCACAACACCCTTGAAGGACTCCACGTAATCCACGGTCTTACCCATCATGAATGAGCCTGCTTGAAGTGATGAAACAACATCATCAAAGGAGTTAATTGTTATGGTGCCCTTAGTTCCAATGATCTTATCAAGCCACATGAATGGGTATGATGATAAGTCATCTGCAGCCCAATTAGCCACAATATTACCTAAAGCTCCATTCCTATACCTGAGGGTGGCTACGAAGACTTCATCACTCTTGACCTTCCTGTAAGTTAATGTACCCCACATTGCCTGAAACTCAATGGGTGGCCCAAGGAGGTAATTTGAAGTATATATTGAGTGGTATGATTGAGTGAATAATGCGCCATGATGCCTCCTAGCCACCTCCTCACTTAACCTTTGAGTAACTATGAATAATGCATATGTTGGTTCACCAATAGCTCCACTTTTAATAAGTTCCTTAGCCCTCTTAACCTTAGGCCTAAAGATATAGTTATGAACAGGCATTAGTACCCTATTGGTTTCAATGCTAACCCTAGCCATATCTGCAACTTCCCTAGCGCTTAAGGCTAGGGGTTTTTCAACAAGTACATGCTTACCAGCCCTCATTGCTTCAACTGCCTGGTCATGATGATGCTCATCAGCGCTACATATTATTAACGCATCAATGCTTGGATCATTGATCAATTCCCTAAAGGAGTAATATGGCTTAGTCTCCCAAGCCTTAGCAATTTCCTCAACTCTATCTTTACTATGGCTGAATACACCTGCTAATTCACCATACTTAGTATTCTTAAGTGCATTATAGTGATTCAGGGAGACTTCACCAAGCCCAACAATGGCAACTCTAATTTTTCTAGTTAGGTTACGCATTAGCCAGAATAAGCTCAAGTGTTTAAAATCAATTACGCTAACACTGTACTATATTTTTAGAGTGCATTAATGAGACCATAAGAGACTGCTCCTGAGTTAATGTGAGGAAGTTTAGGGAAATAATTAAGAATTTAAATTAACATTAACCTAATGCCGCAGTGGCCTTAACCATACCAGGGCGTCCACTTAACCCAACCAGCCGTATGCTCGAAGGCAGCGCCCACACCTATAATGTATGCTATTAACCCAGCTAGTATTAATATTACCATCACTATATAACCCATGTACCTACCAACACTCCTACCATTAGTCATGTATACTAGAGGCGATAATAATGGCGCTAATCCAGTTAAAATATATAATGCAGCCGCTAATGATGGTTCAGTGGTTAAATGATACTTAATTATATCAACACCGTATACTATAGGTATGATACCTAAGAATGCTAATGGTATCGACACAGTGTATAATGATCCTGTGAAGTATAATGCTAAGCCGATTATTAATGCTGCAGCACCGAATAATGGCCATGGATCCATTAAAACTATATTATATGAACTAGGTAATGGCCATGTAGCTAAACCCCAAATACCAGTAACTAAAGCGAACACACCTATACTCATGTAGTAGAAGGATAATGTCTTAATAGTGGCAGGACACTCAACAGTACCCCTTGAAGCAACCTCACTCCTAGCCACTGTAGCCTGCTCAGCAGGTGGATCCTCATTAATTGGTCTTGTGGTTAACCAAACAGTGTAGGCTGTACTGAGTAGAGTTGCTCCCAGTATCATCAGGAATATGTCCAGGGGATCCATGAAGAGAGCCATACTTCCTCAATACCAAGGTATTTCACTTCTCAAATAAAATTTACTAATAATAGCTTCCACATAAGCTACCACATAGTGCAGATTTATAAATACCTTCTAAAAAGTGATTAATATATTACCGTATTTCACCTTCATTCTATTACCTATAATATACTATAGCATTAAGCAGTTAAGCACATTCATTCAGTTAAGATCACGTAAAAATAACGCCGCCAATCGGAAATAAGCTTCATGAAGTGTAGATTGGTTAGAACTATGTGAGCTAATTCATGAACCTAGTATATAGTATTTCACCTTCCTCTTCCCAACTACCTTAACCATAACTGTGGCTAAACCCCTACTTGTTAATGAGTCCAGGGCCTTATATACTCCTAGTAATGATCCTTCACCAATAGCCTTCCACACCCCATAGGCTGTTAATGGAACACCCTTAGGTACCCTTGTTAATATTACATCCTGGAGGCCCTGGGTTTTACTACTTCTCTCCGCCCTAGTACTGAAGCCGGCCCTGACTTTAGGTGAACCAGATACTATAGCTATTGATTCATTAATTCCCTTAGCCGCCACGTAGGCTGAGGCTGAAATTGGCCTAGCGAACACTGAGTGCTTGGCTAATTCAACTACCGCGTTAATAGTATCCTCAGGTTTAACACTCATGAAGTTAACGCCTAATTCCCTTAATTGATCACCTATAGGGCTTTTAAGTGAACCCACGTGAACGCCTATTATTCTAGGCATAACGCTAATAATGCCCTTATCCTCAAGTTCCATGAAGCCCTTAACTAAGGCAAGGGCTAAGGCACCCCTCTCCACAGGCACTGTGACTGCCCTTAAGTTATCAAGCTGTTCAATTAACTCATACGATATTGTCTTAAAGCCCTCTATTAGGAGTGGGTTAAAGTAATCCACTGAGGGGTTCCTAACGCAATTCACGCATACTTTAGTACTTAGCTTGGCGAGTATGAGTAAGTCCCTTGGATCAACACTAGAGTCAACGCTAACAGTAACCTTAACACCAGCCATGGATAAGTATAATGCTAATGACCTGGTTAAATCCTCCTCGAAGGTTAACTCAACATCGCCACTATTGCTGACGCTGGCTAAAACTGCTGAACCCCTATCATAGTATGTGCCCGTGGGGTTATTACCCTCATACTTAATCATAATACCGTTAATCCTCCTAATCTTAGTGAAACCTTCACCAAGGCTAATAAGCCTACTGGGCTTCGGTAACTCATTAATATACCTCCACACCCCAGGTAGGTTACTTCTATGAAACTTACTGAAGCTAGCCCTATATAGCAGCGGTAAACCACACCTTGGGCACACCCCAGGTTCACTACTCCTATAACCGCATAATATGCATGTAAACTCCACGTAATTACTGCATTGAATTAAGGTTTTTAGTATTGCGCCCTGATGATTAAGTAACCTTAATGGGCTGCATTCTTTTTCATTATTTTCATGCTCACTTTCGGTTGTTAATACCCAATTAGGGCTGCTCCAAAATCAATAAGTGTAGGAAAGCTTAACAATTAATATTCCCGTAGAATGCATAGTGGGATGAACCTAATGAGCTAGGCGAGGAAGGACCCTAACTTAACCTGCTCCTCACTGATGAGGATCCAAGAGAATTCCCGTAGGTGGGGAGTAGGGATAAAGAAATTATAAGTAACATAAGAGTAATCAAACCATTTACACTTATGGATTAATTATATAATGGGGTAACATGAGGGGTAGCTGTGGCTTACGTATCCTTTGATATTGATGGCACGTTAGTGAATTCAACTAATAGGCTTAAGTTATGTTACGTTAATGGCGCCATTAACTGGGATTGCTTTCTAGACTGCAGCAAGCTTCACCTTGATTCACCACTGGTTAACGCCATTGAGTATGCTAATTCACTGGCTAGGAGGATGGGTATACTACTGTTGACTGGGAGACCTGAGAGAATGAGGCAATGCACCATTAATCAACTCACTGGTTACGGGTTACTGGGCTTCATTGACTTAATCATGAGGCCTAACGATAATCATGACCCGGACCCAGTCTATAAGGCCCAGGCCTTAGCTAAGGTACTGAGTAAGTACCCTGTGGTGGTGCACTTTGATGATAACCCAGACACGGTGAAGGCAATCAGGAGGTTGGGGATTGATGCGGTATTAGTGTAAATTAGCTCATAGCGTAAGAGATATTAAAGCATAAGGCCTATTAAAAAGCGTGTTTAAGCCCTATAACCTTGAACAGGGAACATTCCTAGTTAGATTAGCTAGGAGGGCGGTGGAGGAGTTCATAAGAAGTAAGCGTATTATAAAGCCGCCTGAGGACACACCCAGTAGGCTACTTGAGGATAATTACGGAGTCTTCACTACGATAGAAACCATGAGGGAGGATGGGTCAACTGAATTAAGGGGATGCATAGGTTTCCCAAGGGGTAACGTTAACACTGTTAGAGCAACGATAAACAGTGCCTTAGCTGCTGCTTTTGATGATCCGAGGTTTGCGCCACTTGATGTTAATGAACTTGAGTCAGTGGTTTTTGAAGTAAGTGTATTAAGTCCTCTGGAGGAGGCTAAGTTCAATTCCCCCAAGGAATTAGTTAACTCAATTAAGGTTGGTGTACATGGCTTAGTAATAGAGAGGGGAATGTACAGTGGTTTACTTCTTCCTCAGGTGCCCGTTGAGTACTGTTGGGATGCGGTAATGTTCCTTGATGAGGCGTGCGAGAAGGCTTACCTAAGGCCTGAATGCTGGGCTGAGAAGGGCACTAGGGTTTATACCTATGAGGCCCAGATCTTCAGGGAGAGGAGGCCTAGGGGTGATGTTTACGAGAGGAATCTTGCAGAGGAATTAAGGAGGTGTCACCTTGATGAGGCGTAATTACCCACCAGCCTCTTAATCACATTAACGTCAACATTAGATAAAGGCTTACTGGACACTATTATGGTGCATAGGGTGTTTTCCACTATGGGGACGAGATAAACATTAACGCCATCCTTGACTATACCCATGTAGCTTAACTTATCCCTACTCAACATGGCCACATAATCATTCAGTGATTCAAAGGGGTAATCACCATCCTTCTCAATCACCTTAAGGTTAATGGCGTCGACTAATGCTAAGGCATCCACATTAACCATATCCCTAACCTCACTTAGGCTTGATGGCGCATAGTTAATCATCATTACTGGGGATTCCTGCTGGGTGGGTTGACGTGTTGTTAATTCACTCACCTTCCTATTAACCTCACTAATAATTAAAGTTAAGTTCTCTATCCTACTGATTAACTCATTCTTAAGTGAATCCACTGAAGCCTGGCCGGCCTGTTCACCAGCTTGTTGAGTACTCATGCTCTGGCTACTTGGGTTTTGCTGTATATTTATGTTGCTTAAATTACTGGTTGAGGATGAAGAACCCTTAACCCCACTTCTCCTACCCCTTCTAACAGCTAGGAGGATAACTATTAATGCTATCACTACTACGGCTATTATCAGTACTATGTTTACTAAGTTCATTATGTGTTAGTTCACTGAGTTAATATAAAAATATTGCCCCACATTCTAATGGGGAGCGATGATTAGGAGGGGGATGAGGAATAGGCACATTATTGATAAACCTAAGCCAATACTATGAATAACCTTACCGGTTAACACTGCCGTGGTTAATGCTGAGGCCAGCAGCATTACTGATGGTACGTGGTAATTGAAGGGTGAATTAAAGGAAGCATTAATGGTAGCCGCTGAGATTGTACCATTTATGAATTTAAGGAATTCAATTAACGCAATGTAGTTAATAGGTATTAGCACTCCGTAAACCACATTATCCCTAAACATGCTCCTAATTTGAAAAACCAGTGAATCAACTACCCTAGCGGCCCTGGTTACGAAGTATGGTGCACCAATACTGTGGGCTATATCCCTTATCCTTGAGAATTCGCGTTCAATAATGGATGAGCCCATTATTTCCCTTGGATTAGGATTCCAGGTTAACTCAAGTATAGGCTCCATAATCCTTTGCTCCAGGTTTACAATGAGCCTTATGAAATTGAGGAATTGGGGCATGTATAGTATTGAGAAGCCCAGTGAGAAGGCCATTATTGCGTAGTTTAAGGAATGTGTAATTAAGTATACTAATAATGCTGAGGTGAAGCCTATGGTGGTGGGTTTAACGTAATCATATTCGTATAGCTTCAATTGATTAACGTGAATAAGGGGTATTAGTAGCAGTGGTGCTAGGATAAGAATTGAACCAGCTAACCCGACGCCTATTAGCATTATCATTAAGGCCTCAAGCATAACCAACGCCATTGTTAACATTAACACACTTAAATTAACTTCACTACTCATCCTCCTCCAATCCTCAACCATATTGCTGAACCTCTGGTTAAGAAACTCAAAGTACGCATCATAACTTATACCACTCTGCTCATAATGCCTAGCCATGGTTAATAATGCTTTACCAGCCTTAGTTAACTCAATATTATCGCCAATTAACCTAATAGCCTCCTCACAACCAACTAAAGGAGACATTAAAATCAGTAAAGTTAAGTTAACTAACTCCCTAATCCTCATACACTAATTACTGGGCGGCTTAAATCCACATGTATGCATGTAGGTTAACGTTGAAGCCGTAATAACCCTACATTGCGGATGCTTATTAAGCTAGGTATAAATAATCCATTAGGCGCCTGCATAGCTAGGCTGCATCCAGTTTAGCTTATTGACCTTAATAACCTTATGATTTAATCCTAAGCATTAAATATCTAATGAGTTTAGGCTTCACTTAGGAAGCGCCAGGATAACACTATTCCTATCGCTGAGAACACCACTGCGAATATTGTTAGGTATAGGAAATCCATGGGTACGCTGAATGATGAAACACCCAGCAGTAGGCCCCTAGTTACATCGTTAACGTATGTTAATGGGTTAATGTAGGCTATTGGCCTAAGCCACCAGGGCATCATCTTTATTGGGTAAAAGGAGTTGCTTGCAAACATTAACGGCATATTGAGCAGGTTTATTATAGCCATTTGGGACTGCCAATTGGTTGAGCGAAGCGCTAGGGTTAAGTACAATGATGAGAATCCTAGGGAAAGCAATGTTAATGCCGCGTATACGCCAATTACGCTTAAGGCAAATTCAAGTGGGGTTAACTTAGTGTTGAACTTCATGCCTAGGAGTACAGCTATTAGTAACACTATGGTGGCTTGGGCAAGTGACCTTATCACTGAGTTAAGTACCTTACCCATTATTATACTACCCCTAGGTACAGGTGTTGTAAGTAACTTACCTAAAACGCCTAATCTCCTATCCCACACTATACTCATGCCGCTGTTCATTGCCGTGAAGAAGGTTATTTGAGCAACCATTGATGCGGCTAGGAATGAGAAGTAGTCTGTTGTTCCGAAGGTTGACTTTAAGTAGGCTTGAGCTATTTGATCAATGACCTGCTTAGGTATGTTTAATCCAGGTATGTTAACGCTGCCGTTAGTGAATATTGAAGCCATGTTCATTGACTTACCGAAGAATGCTAACCAAACTATTGGCTGAATCAAGGTTACTATTAGGACCACTGGCGCTTTATACCACTTTTTAAGTTCCCTATCAGTTAGGGCCCATAGGCCATGGAGTGGATTACCCATTCCCCATCACCTCCTGGCAGTGTTTATAATCCTCCTCATGGCCATAGCCTCCTCCCTACTACCCCACTCCTCCCTTAGGCTATGGCCTGTGTACTCCATGAAGACCTCATCCATTGAGGGCTCCTTAATCGATATGCTCATTACCCTAATCCCAGCCTTACTCAATATGTCAAATATTACTGGCGCAGCCCTGCTCCCATCCTTAACCTTAAACCTAACGTAACCCTCAACAACCTTAACGTCACTTAAACCATCAACACCCTGAAGCACCTTAACTGCAAGTTCAGGGTTACCGGCAACCTGTATTGAAACCACGTCACCTCCAATGCTCTCCTTTAAATCCCTAGGTGTCCCCATGGCTAGTATCTTACCGTGATCAATTATGGCTATCCTATCACAATATTGATCAGCCTCCTCAAGGTAGTGGGTGGTTACGAATATTGTTGTACCCAACTGCTCCTTAAGCTTATAAACATACGACCATATTGCAGCCCTCGTTTGGGCATCGAGACCTAGGGTTGGTTCATCAAGGAACAGTATCTTAGGCCTATTAATTAAACCCATGGCTATCTCAAGCCTCCTCCTCATACCACCAGAGTATGTTTCAACCTTTCTATCCGCTGCATGAGATAGCTCAACTAGATTAAGTAATTCAGTAGCCCTCTCCTTAGCCTCCTTCTTAGGTATCCCGTATAGGCTGGCTATTAGCATTAGGTTCTCCCAACCTGTTAAATCCTCATCACTAGTATACTCCTGCGGAACAACACCAATCGATTCCCTCACCTTAGCAGGTTGCTTAACAATATCGTAACCATTCACTAATGCCGTACCCTCAGTGGGCCTGGTTACAGTGGTCAGCATCTTTATGGTGGTTGTTTTCCCAGCACCATTGGGGCCTAGGAAGCCAAACACCTCACCATACTTTACGTCAAAGTTAATGTGGTCCACAGCCAATATTGGGCCATAGCGCTTAGTCAAGTTTATGGCCCTTATAGCTGAATCTGATGGCATAGCTATCCGATATCGATACTCGGCTCAGTTTATAAACGTTTCTAACCCATTAATGCTTTACAGTTAACCAGCCTCCTTATTCTCAATCCCCCTGGGGCCGAATAGGTTAATATTCCTTATCCTCATCCTAACGGTACTATCAACCCAATGCCAATACATTACCTTAGGTTCACTGAACCTATAGCATAGTAAGGCATCATAACTACCCTTGTATAACGTTGGGAAGTGAATTATACCAAGCCTAGTGTTTATGCTGAAGCCAAGCCTATGGGATAATTTAATCAACCACCTTGACTGATCACGTACAATGCCTAATTCGCCTTCCCTATACGCCTCCATTAAGCCGCCTAACACTGGCTTAATTTCCGTAACTATTAAGTTAGCCTCATTAACCGTGAAGGTATGGGTGCGTTTACCCATGGCTTAACCTTAACTGCTGCTGCATTTAAGCGTAATTAATCTGGGGGTTACTGGGTTTATAGAGGTGGTTAAAAGTATTAACCTAGTTGATTACCATTCAAGATTCACAATCATTAGCAACGCTTATTATTCCCAGTCAAGTACCCTCACCTATGCTTAACGTCACTGACAGAATGATAGTGCTGCCTGGGGATTTAATTGGTGGGAAGAGCAATGACTACGTCATAGTTGGGTCAGTTTACTGGGAGGGTGATAAGGCGTATGCCGCAACAGTGGCTATGATTAATATTAAGGGTGACGTGAAGCCTATGGAGGTTCAGGTAATACCACTGAATGGGGCCTATAAGCCGAGGCAGGGGGATATAGTAATAGGTTACGTGATAGATATATTGGTTAATGGTTGGGAGGTTGACATTAAGTCCCCGTACTCGGCTTACTTACCAATTAATGAAGCCACCTTGAAGCCCATTGATGTTGTTACTGCGGATTTAAGGAACATACTGAACGTAAGTGATATAGTCCTTGCTAAAATAAGTGACTTCAACCTGGCTAAGGATTATCCAGTAACATTAACAATTAAGGAATCTAGGTTAGGTAGGATTGAGGATGGTACTGTTATTGAAATAGACCCGGTTAAGGTACCTAGGGTCATAGGGAAGAAGGGATCAATGGTGAATATGTTTAAGGATGAACTCAACTGCGATGTAACAGTGGGTCAGAATGGTAGGATATGGGTTAGGTGTAGGGATAAGCGTGATGAATTGTTCGTATCGCAGACTATTAAATTCATTGAGAGGGAAAGCCATCAAAGTGGATTAATGGATAAGGTGAAGGCAATAATACAGAGTTATAAGTCTACATCTGGATTACCGTAAATTAAACCTATTAGGGTAGTTACGTAAATGAACATCATGGGTATGGTGATTAAAGGGAATTAGAATCATATTGTTAAAGCCAAGCCTAAGTAAGTTTAAATACTATGTTACCTGGCAAGTTACTGAAATGGGTAGGAAGGATTACTGGGTTGTGTGGAGGATTAACATTGATTCAACCGTAAGTAGGAGTAATGGCAGAGTTGCGCCTAGGCAGTTGGCTGTGGGGAAGCCTACATTGGATGAATTAATTAAGGCTGCTTCAATGCTTGGGCTTAAGTATGAGGCTCACCCTGAGAAGAAGCATCCTAGGCATTGGTTTGAGGAAGATTACTCAGGCTGCATATACGTTTACAAGGTTGAGGGTTATAGTAGGAGAAGCCTTATTAAGAAACTAGCCCAAATAGTGAAGAATAGTAGGAGGGGTGGTTAACATACTTGCAGTATTCATAACTGGTACAGCGGGTTCAGGGAAGTCAACATTAACCTCAGCCTTAGCCGACTACTTGGAGAACCAGGATAACTACGTCAGTGTACTTAACCTAGACCCAGCTGCCGAATACCTACCCTACACACCTGATATTGATATTAGGGATTACGTATCCGCTAGGGGCATAATGAGGAAGTATAAGCTTGGCCCAAACGCATCATTAATAGCTGCCGTTGACCTAATAGTGACTAGGATTGATGACATTAAGCAGCAGATAAGTGACCTGGACCCAACCTACCTAATAGTGGATACGCCTGGCCAGCTTGAAATGTTTGCCTTCAGGGATACTGGACCCTTGGTGGTGGATAGGTTAACTATGGATAAGTCCATGGTTCTCTTCGTAATAGACTCAGTACATGCAAGAACACCACTGGGCCTTGCCTCAAGCCTACTCCTATCACTATCAGTACAGTTGAGGATTCAGAAGACCCAGGTTAATGTACTTAATAAGGCTGATTTACTGACTGAGGAGGAGATTGAGGAGATTGAGAACATGATTGAGGACCCAGATTACCTAGAGGTTAAGGGTGGGTCAGAATTAGTGTCGAGGATAGGTAGTGTGATTAGGAGCGTTAATATTCTATCTGAACCAATACCCGTGAGTTCAGTTAATGGGCAGGGGCTTGATAGGCTACACGCCATTATGGAGCAGGTACTGACTGGTGGTGATAAACCATCGTAGCACCACTTCATCTGTTTCTGGGATTAATATTAGCATGACGGCATAGCTTAATACCTGGGTTAAATGAACCCCTATGCTTGACTTAGTAGCCCTAGGTGAACCCCTAGTCCAGTTTAACGCCGTAACGGAAGGCCCATTAAGGTACGTAGCATATTTCGAGAAGCATTCAGCAGGCTCTGAGGCTAACGTATGTGTAGCAGCCTCTAAGCTTGGGCTTAGGAGTGGGTTAATAACGAGGCTTGGTAATGATGAGTTCGGCTTATTCATATATGAGTGGCTTAGGGGGCAGGGTGTTGATGTGTCTAGGATTAAGTTTGACCCTGAGAGGCCCACTGGAATATACTTTGTTCAAAGAAGTTACCCAGTACCAGGGGTTAGTACCGTACTATACTATAGGAGGGGCTCCGCTGCCTCGGCGTTAAGCCCCAGTGATCTGGATGAGGAGTATATTGCTGATTCAAGGATCTTCCACACCACCAGCATAACAATGGCTATAAGTGACTCAGCCAGGGAGGCAGCGTTTAGGGGGGTTGAAATTGCCCGTAGGCGTAATGTAATGGTGTCCTTTGATGTAAACATTAGGAGGCTCCTCTGGCCAAGTATTGAGGATGCGGTTAAGGCTGTTGAGGTGGTGTTAAGGAATGTTAATGTATTGTTCCTTGATGAGAATGAGGCTGAGCTACTATTCGGTACCAAGGATCCGCAGGGTGTTTTTAGGGAGGCGGAGGCTAGGTTTGGGATTAGTAGGGTTATCTTAAAGATGGGGCTTAAGGGTTCGGTGGCTAGGTGGGATGGGGAGACCGTTAGCTCAAAGGCATTCCAAGTACCGGTAAAGGATCCAATAGGTGCAGGGGATGCTTACGCAGGCGTCTTCCTGGCATCGGTACTTAAGGGACTCCCACCATCTAGGGCTATAGTTAGGGCATCCGCTGCAGCAGCCATGGTAGTCATGGTTAGGGGTGATGAGGAAAACCTACCGAGGGAACAGGACTTAGAAACCTTCCTACGCAACTATGGGTTAAGTGATGTGGAATTAAGGTAAAACACTAACCTTCCTGGTGAATCTAGGTATTATTGCACCTACACATGCTTAATTACCTTAAGGTGGTGATGGGTTTAAAAAGTGCCTTCAGTTAGGAAGTATGCATGTCCAGTGTACCGCAGATTGTTGAGTTGGGGTTACGGATTGTTAACTCAAGTGAGGAGAGGGGATTAACTGTGAGGCTACTTGGTGGTGTGGCCGTCTACATACTTGCCTCTGACGTATATTCTAAAATACCTTCATTATCAAGGGTTCCTAAGGATATAGACTTAGTGGCTCATGCTAAGGATTCAAGTAAATTAGCTTCATTAATGGAGGATATGGGTATTGAGGCTGATAAACGCTTCAATGCCCTTCACGGTTACGAGAGATTAATGTTTAGGGATCCTAGAGGTGGTACTAGGATTGATGTTTTCCTGGATGTGTTTAGGGAAAGCCACGTCATAAACCTTAAGGATAGGTTGGAGGTTTTTAAACCCACAATACCGCCAAGCGACCTACTTTTAACGAAGCTTCAAATATGGAGTATTAGTGAAAGGGATATTAAGGATATAATAGCACTACTATTTAAATTTAAAATAAGTAATAATGATTCAGTTAATGAACTAAACATTAATAGGTTAACCAACCTAACATCAAATGACTGGGGATTGTACAAAACCATTATGGTTAATTTAAATAGAGTCATTGAATATGTGAAGGGTAGTGGGGATTTAGTTAACATTACTAGTGAAGTGATTAGTAAGATTAATGAAATCTCCCTTAAAATTGAGGGGGCGCCTAAGTCAATGAAGTGGAGGCTTAGGTCCATTATTGGTGAGAGGGTTAAGTGGTATGAGGAACCTGAAGAGGTTGGTTAATTTAAAGTGTTAATAAATTAATAAGCGCGCAGTAATCTTTATAAGCTAGTACTTCATGTAAATCCTATGAGTAGTGGTGAAACTAGTAGTTCTGGTAGTGAAGAGGAGAAGAAGCAGGTTACCATTAAGGGTGTTGATAAGGAGCTTTACGATAGGGCTCTTCAATTGTCTAGGGAAATGGGTATAACTGTTGGTGAGTTGGTTAATAAGTCATTGAAGGCATTCATATCGCTGGTTGATGTAACTAATAAGGCTGTTACATCTATGGCTCAGGCATTATCAGAGTCAAGTAAGGCATTCGTAGAGGGCGCTAAGGGTGTTAGGATTATATCTAATGTTGATGAATTAGCAGTCACTAAGGAGGATCTTGAGGGCCTTGATTCACAGGTTACCTTCAGAGGTATTAAACGCCTAGTCTTCAGTAATGACATCACTTGGGAGTTATTTAATAGTAAGGTTAGCTCAATAATAATGTGCGATGAGGTGGTTTTACCTAAAAACATACCTAAGCTTAAGGCCGTTGAGAAAATGAGGTTCGTTAGGAAGATAACAGTAACGCAGTAGTGAATTAATTTAATATTTTTAAACAATGTTTTATTAAAGGCTGCGCCAACTCTTAACTCATGGAAACCCTTCAGTTAAGTCCATTAAATGAGCTTGTGCAGACGGGAATACCGTATGGTTACCTCATGTTGATTAGAGGCGACTTAGGCATGGGTAAGACACTTATGGTTAAGCGTATTGCAAGGGAGGTCCTTTCAAAGTACCCTGTACTATATGTTACTTTTGATGATGACCCTAATTCAATTAGAGGTGAGCTTAATGAATACGCACCTAAGTTATTCATAATAGATGGATTCAACCTAGGTGAAGCCACTGGTAGAACATTGCCTAATATTGTAGGTAATATAACTGAATTAGACCCAAGGCAGTTAATTAATGTAATAATGAGTAGTTTACCTCAGACTAAGGCCAGGGGGATAATTATAGATTCGGTGAATGACATGCTTATGAACATTGATCCAAGGAGCCTCCTCTTCCTACTAAAGGAGATTAAGATGATTACTAGGCGATACAATGCTATAGGCGTCATAGTTGCCCACACAACTACTGAGGGCTTGAGTGAAATGATTGATAACATGGAGTATGTATTTGATGGGATAATTGAGATTGAACTTGACCCAAACCTAGCTCAATTAGGTATCCCTGTTAGGAGGCTTAGGGTGAAGAGGCTCAAGGGTACAGCTCACTCAATAGACTGGTTCTACTTCACAATATCTAAGGGCGATATGGTGCCGGTTAACATAGATGACATTAGGAAGGCCCTAGGCAATACCCTTAACATGCAGGGAGGGAAGTAAGGGGGTTAAGGCTTATTATTTTACATATATAAATACGCAGTAGTAGTGAAACTAATTAATTATTAAGTGGTAAGTGTTATCCCTTAGCTAAAAAGCCTATTAATGATAAATACTTTGTATCGCCTATTTCCAATACGTTGATAGGCGAAATAAATAAATACCCTAGCTTGTCAAATACTTTATGAGCAGCTCCGGTGAAGACCGAACAAAGAAGTGGTATGATACGTCAATTAAGGTGGCAAAGGAATACGGTGGCAAAATCTCAGTAATGCCTAAGGTCCCTGTTAAAGGCCTAAGAGACTTCTCAATATACTATACCCCTGGGGTTGCCGGCGTATCTCTTGAAATAGCCAAGAACCCTAACCTATCCTTCGAATTAACTTGGCGTTGGAACGCAATAGCTGTATTAACTGATGGAACCAGGGTACTGGGCCTGGGTAATGTTGGACCTGAGGCAGCGTTACCAGTAATGGAGGGTAAGGCACTCATATTCAAGTACCTGGGCGGCGTTGATGCTGTCCCACTTCCAATTAGGGTTAAGTCCAAGGAGGAGTTCATAGCTGTGGCCAAGGCCATTGAGCCATCCTTCGGTGGAATAAACCTGGAGGATATTGAGTCACCTAAATGCTTCTACCTACTGGATACTTTAAGAAAGGAGCTTAACATACCTGTGTGGCATGATGATCAACAGGGGACTGCCGGTGCAATTCTGGCAGGTTTATTTAATGCCCTTAAGATCACTGGCAAGAGCATTAGTGACGTTAAGATAGTGCTTTTTGGAGCAGGAGCATCAAATATTGCCGCAGCAAGGATCCTTCACGCAGCTGGCGCAAATTACAAAAACATGATCCTAATAGACAGTAAGGGCCCACTACATGCCGAGAGGGAGGATATGGATAAGCTAATGCTTAATAACCCATGGAAGTATGATTTAGCACTCAAGACCAATAAGGAGAGGAGTAAGACTGTTGAGGAGGCTATGAAGGGTGCTGACGTATTAATCTCAGCATCAACGCCAGGGCCTAATGTAATTAAGAAGGATTGGATTAAAGCCATGAATAAGGACGCAATAGTCTTCGCCCTAGCCAACCCAGTTCCTGAAATATGGCCATGGGAGGCTAAGGAGGCTGGAGCCAGGGTTGTGGCCACTGGTAGGAGCGATTTCCCTAACCAAATAAACAATAGCCTAATTTTCCCATCAGTCTTCAGGGGTGCCTTGGATGTTAGGGCTAGGGGGATTTCCGATGAGGTTATTGTGGCTGTTGCCAAGGAGATTGCCAAGTATGCTGAGGAGAGGGGGATCACTGAGGACTACATTATACCAACAATGGAGGAGTGGGAGGTTTACCCAAGGGCAGCTGCTGCAGCAGCCGTGGAGATTGTTAAGGAGGGATTAGCCAGAGTCACTACAACATATAATGAGGAGCTTGAGAGGGCTAGGAGCATAATAGCTAAGTCTAGGGCATCAATGGAGAAGCTTATGAAGGAGGGACTTATAAAGGAGCTTCCAGCTGAGTTAATGAGGTGAAGATCATGGTTAAGGTTAGGAAAGCAGGGGAGAAGGACTTGGAAAACGTGGTTGAACTGGTGGTTAGGTTAAAGAGACTGAATAGTGAATTCGACCCATTACTTAAGGTTAGGGATGATGTTTACGTTCAAGTTAAGAACTGGGTAAGCGGGTACCTGAATAATAAGGGTAAGCTACTGCTTGTGGCTGAGTCTGATGATGGTAGGATAATTGGCGCCCTGGTGTCTGAGGTTAGGGAAAGGTTATTCTATGAACCACGCATGGAGGGCGTCATAATGGACTTCTACATCATGCCTGAATTCAGGAGGAGGGGCATTGGGAAGATGATGATGGATGAAGCCATTAAGATGCTTAGGGAAATGGGTGCACACGTAATATCAGCGGAATTCCCAGCCCAGAACCAGATATCGGTAGCCTTCTATAGGAAGTACGGCTTCAGGCCAATGATGAATGTATACGTTAAGGAGACTTAAGAGGCTAGGAAAACCTTAATAGCCACCAGTTCCTTATTGAAAATAAACAAGTTCTGATTCTCCATGCTTAAAACCCTTAAACCACCAGCGAATACGCCCAGGGGGGTATCCTTTATTTTACTTAAGCAATCCTGTAGGTATGATGATAATTCCTTTAGCCTACTGGAGTCATTAACCTCAACGTAAGCCATCCACGTGAACTGCTGCCCATTATCAACAATAATGACCCTCTCAGCAGCATTCTTAAGTAGGCATTCAAGGGTACTTCGAAAGCCGGCTTGAGTAGGTGCAGGTGCTTGGTTAATACACTTATCTAACTGGCACTCCCTCATGATTAGCTACTCATTAACCTATTTATAATTATTACGAGTTAAGTAGCCATTAATGGTAATAGAACACCCTTAATCCTCAAGGCTTATTAAGTATAATTCACCATCATTAGCGGCAACCCTCTTAACTTTACCCATTACATACGCTAAAGCAACTAGGGCGCAAACTGCGGCATCATAGGCATCCTTACCTCCATTAATCACCAGCTTCCTCACTCCTAATTTACTGGATAATTGAATCAAGTCAGTGTTAAGCCAGTGAAGCACGCTCCATGGGTGAGTTTCAATGACCTTAATGCCTAATTCCTCAAGCCTATTCCTGATCCAGGTAGCCCTCTCACCTAATTTAATCATCCACCTCCAGTTAGCTGGCATAACCCTAAGCCCCATCTTAAACATGAGCCTATCAACATCCCTATACTTACCTACCCCACTAAGGGGTGCATCAATAGCCACCACTGATGAATCCCTTAACGCATTAATTATTTCATCATTACTTCCAACTAACCCACTAACCAGTACCCCATCACTAACCTCAGCCACCCCACTCATCCTTTTCACTGATAAGTCAATACCGCCAAACTTCACTGCTTCTGCTGGCTCTGGCACTGCTTAACTAACTCCTCATACTTCCTTTTAATCTCCTCGAACTCAGCCTGTTGCCTCTTCAAGTGTTCAGCCTCCTCGTCAAGCTTTTCCTTAAGTTCCACAAGCATGCTCTCCCTAACCACAAGGGTTCTTTGATAATTAATCAACTCCCTCTCCCTCTCCAGTAACTTCCTCTCCCATTCAGCCAGCCTCCTCTCCTCCTCAGTTAACCTGGTCACTAGGGGCTCTAGTTTACCTTCAAGTTCCCTCCTCCTGGCGTCAAGCTCATTCTTAACCGCCTCAAGCTCCTTCTCCCTCCTACTTAACTCATCCCTATAATTATTCAACTTAGCCTCAAGTTCACTTAATTCCCTAGCCTTCCTCTCCCATTCAGCAGCCAACTTATTAACCTGCTCCTCCCTGGCCTTAACTTGACTCTCCCTATTGGCTAATTCCTGGAGCCTAGCCTTAATCTCCTCCTCCTTCTTCTCAAGTTCCTTAAGCCTCTCTGAATTAGCCTCGATTCTAGCTGCCTCAAGTTGAAGCCTAGCCTCAAGGTTCTTTAAGTTAATTTCCTGCTCCCTGAGCCTAGCCTCCCTCTCCTGAATATCCTTAAGGGCCTTCTCATAGCTACCCAGCCTATTAACTAATTCAGTTATAATACTCCCCATGTTGTTGGATAAGTTAGATAAATCACTCATTAGTTTAGAGGCAGCTTCAACCTTATGCTTCTCCTCCTCCAGGGCTGCCTCAACCCTATTTAACTCCTCCTCCCTCCTCTTAAGGCTCTCCTCCCTAACCTTAAGCTCACTCTCCTTATTAGCTAATTCAATTATCCTACTCTCAAGCTCCCTCTGCCTACTAATAGCCTCATCACTGGCTGCCTGAAGCCTAGTGGCAACCTGCTCAATCTTTGAGAATTGATCAAGGAGCTGACTTGACCTCTGGGAGACATCACTCAACTTACCATCTATCACACTCATCATGTTTAAGCCACCTTCAAGGCCCTTATTCAATTCATTAATCCTAGCCGTTAACCCATTGGCGGCATCCTCCATCACCTTACTCAACTGCTCAACCCTACTAAGTAAGGCTGAGAGAGCATTTAGGTAACTGTCCGTGGCCTGCGAGAACCTCTGGTATAATTCACTTATGTCGCTTATCCTCTTATCCTGAACTGAGACAATATCCTTAATAATACTGCTTAAGTCCTGAATAACCTTACTAAGCCTACTCACCTCACCCCCAATACTCTGAAGCATGCCTCTAAAGTTACTAACCTCATTCACCAACGCCTGCTGCTGCTTATTAAGATTATCAACAGTTAAGGCAATCTGCTCAATCCTCTGCACAATACCCTGCTGATCCTTTCTACCACCGAATAGTGACATACTTTATAAGCCTTGCTAATTATTTTAAACTTATCGCATACTGACCTCTTCCCCCACCCTTGGAGAACAAACATTTCTTGAAGCCTCAGTAGTCACCATTTGGCTAGGAAGCTTTAGTGTTTAATTTACCACAGGCTTCCTTAAACCTAATTGCCCTGCACTCAAAACTCACCCAACCTTAAAAGGCAGGGCTTACCTCTCATTTTGCCAGTATCATTGTGCTGAATAATGAGTTTACCGGCTTCGCCAACATGCCAATCATTAATGGAGCCATTATTAAGGTGCCCGCACGAGTAGGATTTACCATACTAGAAATCATGTGAGCCCTCTAGCATTGCCCCGGGACCTAGGTTATTTCTTCGAAGTCTTCTTCACCAAGATGCCTCACAATCCTTATGCGGTTATTTTTAGCGAACTCAATGGCCTTGTTATAGTCCTTGGCCTTCTTTACGAAGGCTATTATGGGGATGATTTCCCTATTGGCCACTGTACTCCTTAGCTTATTAACCTTGTTGGTGAATTCCTCCACGTCCCTAAGCCTCAGTGTTGTCTTAACCTCAGTGACGATAATCTTATTATTAACCTCAGCATAGCCGTCAAACTCCCCAACACCCTCAACCACACGCCTCCTAAGCTTAATAATATTAATTCCAAGCTCATCCCTAACCCAACTAGGCAAGTAATGCCTCACATTCTGCTCAACCAAGTAACCAACTGTATCAGAAAGCCCACCATAACCCCTAGAGAGGCTATCAACACTCTTACTAAGTCTATTCACATTAATCTTCAACCCCCTAACCTCCTGCCACAATCTATTATTCTCCTCCCATAGTTTGTTTACGTC
>NZ_DAXS01000016.1:68078-79887 GCF_002506515.1 Caldivirga sp. UBA161 | reverse complement strand
GAAATAAGAAGAATGAGGAGAGATATTAATGATATTAAGAGAACTCTTGATAATTTAACTTCATCAATTGAGGAAGAGGCTAATGATGTGATAATGCATTTACTTAAAGATAAGGGTATTGAATTAAGGACTGATAGGCTTATTCTTAATTCTAAGTTTGAGTTTGACGTCTATGGGACTAATAATCAAGTGACTATTATTGGTGAGGCTAAGACTAGGGTTGGGCCTAAGTTAGTTACTAGGATAGATGAGAAGATAAGTAGGGTAGTTAGTATGTTTCCAGGTAAATTCCCAGGTAGGGTGGTTAAGGTTATTTATTGCCTAAGGGCAATGCCAGGTGCTGTAGAGGAGTGTGAGAGAAGGGGTATTTGGTTAATAGAAAGCATGAGGGAGAGGACTAAGCCGCCTCTTGGATCATAATGGGGTTATTATTCTAACTAAGCGCTTAATGTCGATTACTAGGTAGTGTAGTAGCATTGGTTTAGTAAAGTTTATTAACTAAGCTCCTGAATTTAACAAATGTTATGAGTAATGAGGAGTCATTATTGAGGAGAATTGTACTTGATGTGGATGCACCCAGTGAACTTGAGATCATTAAGTTGGCAAGTGAGTTAGGTAGGTTAACTGGGGTTGATGCAGTATACATTAAGGTTGAGGAAACAGACGTAGGTGTTCTCGGCCTTAAAGTAATCATGGAGGGTTCACTGGATTTTAATGATGTTAAGAGGGTTATTGAGGTTAATGGTGCAGTCATAAGGAGTATTGATGAGGTTTCAGTGGGGGAATATATTCTAAAGGGTTAGTGAACAATGAGGCTTAACGTATATATGGTTCTTGGGGTATTGGACGGCTACTATACTGCAATGATTCTTGAGGATTTAACTAAGGGTAATTTAATTACCCTACTGGTGGTAACAGCCGTAACTAATGCAGTAACTGGCTTACTGTCCAGTTACGTTATGAATACATCTTACTTGAGGAGTATTGAGAAGAGGCTGCTGGTTAGGAGGGGTTACTTAATAGGTTCAGTATTACATAGGAGCCTAATCTTAAATTCAATACTGGATACGGTCTACTGGGTCATAGCGTCATTGGCTGGTTCCTTAACTTCGCTGGCAATTAAGTATGCTTGTGTTACATTAACTGAACCATTTATGGCGTTACTTTACCTGCCGCCACCCTTATTATTCATGTATGCATTATCTAAGCTTGTTGATTCAAGGTATGTGCCATTAGCCATACTAACAGTGGTATTAACATTAATGGTTTACTACATATCAATTGGCATTATGTAGCTTTATGGGATTAAGCATTAATAGGGGGTTTAGGGAATCTGACCTGTGAGGGTTATAGTACTTGGTGATGAGGATACTGTTAATGCGTTTAGATTAATTGGGTTTGAAGGTTATGTGGTAGACTCTAAGTCACTTGTACCTAGGATTAAGGAATTCATGAGTATGGATGATGTTGCTGCAATTCTTGTTACAAGCAGTGTGAGTGGTGAGGCTGGTCAAGAGTTTATTAACCTCAGGACAAGGATTAGGAAGCCACTAATACTTGAGGTACCTGCCCTAGGTAATAGTGAGAATAAGGAAGTTAACTACATGGCTATACTTAGGTCTGTGTTAGGTATTTAAGCTAAGCCTTTGGGTCATGCATGGTAAGGAACATGATGTACTTGCGTGTTTAAACCGAGGTTAATAAATACATTAAGTAAACCTGCTTTTAATTTATTGAAGTAGATACTTAATGCACTATGAAGGTGAGGGGAGTTGTTTACGAAAAACTAATGAACATGACCATAATTATGCTAGCATATGCTTAAAAACCTAGCAACCCCCTTACTGCTGTTAAGTATGTCTGAGCAGTTGATTAAATTAATAAATAGTGTAATGGATAAGGTTAAGGCTGATTCGGAGGAGTGGATTAGCAACCTTAGTTTAAAGTATGAGGCTGAGTTGATGAGTGTTGTTGAAGATGAGATTAGAAAGCATAGCGGTGAACTTGAGGAGGTGGATAGGCAAGCAATGTTAAATAGGGAGTATAAGCTATATGATGCATCAATGAGTATTAAGGCGGAGTACTTAGCGTTAATTGATGAGTTAACCCACGGCGTCATTAATAGGATTAAGGAGCGTATTAATGCTGAGAGGGGTAGTGATGCGTATAGTAGGCTAATGATGATGCTTCTTAATCAAGCAATTAATGTTACCCAGGCTAAGGAGTTAACTATAGTATGTTCACAAAGAGATAAGGCCCTTATTTCATCACTAGCGGCTAAGATGGGAATTAGTGTGGAGTTTAAGGATGGGGGTGAGGACATGCTGGGTTTAATAGCATCAACTAAGGATGGCTCAGTGACCTATGAGGCAACTATTGATGATGTGCTGAACCGTATGATAGACTATATAAGGAGCATAATCAAGGAGGTTACTGATGAGGTGGTTAAGCAATGATGAGTAGCCAAGGTACTGGCAGGATACTTGTGGTTAATGGGCCAGTGATAAAGGCTGAGTTACCTGGGGCTAAACTATACGAGCTAGTATTCGTGGGTGAGTTAGGGTTATTCGGTGAGGTTGTTAGGGTTCAGGGTGATGACGCATTCATACAAGTCTACGAAGATACAACTGGAATAAAGCCAAGTGAACCAGTGGTTAGGACAGGTGAAATGCTTAGCGCTTGGCTTGGGCCAGGTATAATTGGCCAAGTCTATGATGGCGTCCAAAGGCCATTAAAGGTTATTTTTGACCAAACTGGGCATCCATTCATAGCTAGGGGTATTAATTACGATAAGGCTCCACCATTGGACTTCAGTAAGAAGTGGAGGTGGATACCTAGGGTTAAGGTTGGTGATAAGGTTAACGTCGGCTCCATCCTCGGGGTAGTACCTGAAACTCAATTAATAGAGCATAGGATACTTTACCCACCATTATATAAGCCTGGCGTTATCAAGTACATTGCCCCTGAGGGCAACTACACGCTTAATGATGATATTGCAGAGGTGGAGACTGATGATGGCTTAATTAAGGTTAAGATGTGGCATAAGTGGCCTGTTAGGAGGCCGAGGCCATTCCAGGAGAAGTTACCTCCAAGTGACCCACTAATAACTGGAATAAGGGTCATTGATACTGTTTTCCCAATAGCTAAGGGTGGGGCAGCCTCAATACCAGGCCCATTTGGTTCAGGTAAGACTGTGACAATTAGGTCACTGATGCTTTACGCAATGACGCAGTACAGCGTCCCAGTTCTATGCGGTGAGAGGGGTAATGAGGCTGCTGATGCATTACAGGGTTTGCTTAAATTATCTGATCCAGCCACTGGGCGTCCATTGCTTGAGAGGGAGACAATAATAGTTAATACATCTAACATGCCTGTGGCAGCCAGGGAGGCTAGCATATACATGGGTGCAACAATAGCTGAGTACTTCAGGGATCAGGGCTACGATGTGTTATTGATGGCTGATTCCACAAGCCGTTGGGCTGAGGCTATGCGTGAGGTGGCGTTGAGGATTGGTGAAATGCCCAGTGAGGAGGGGTTCCCAGCTTACTTACCCACTAGGCTTGCTGAGTTCTATGAGAGGGCTGGTAAGGTTAAGTTGCTTAACGGTGGATTAGGTTCATTAACCATAGCCGCCTCAGTAAGCCCACCTGGTGGTGACTTCACTGAACCAGTGACTAGCCACACGTTAAGGTTCATTGGGGCCTTCTGGCCTCTTGATGCCAGGTTAGCCTACTCTAGGCATTATCCAGCCATTAATTGGCTTCAAGGCTTCAGTAGGTACGTAGACTCAGTGGCTTCCTGGTACAGTAAGGCTGTTGGTGAGGATTGGGTTGAGTTAAGGAGGATCGCCATAGAGGTTTTAACTAGGGAGGCTGAGTTATCTGAAATAGTTAGAATACTTGGGAGTGAGGCCTTAAGTGAACAGGAGAAGCACATCCTTAATGTGGCATCAATGATACGCGAGGGCTTCCTTAAACAAGATGCATTCAACCCAGTGGACACACCCTCAGCTCCGGAGAAGCAGTATTGGTTACTTAGATTAATGATAACATACTATAGGGTTGGTTCAGAGGCCATTAATGCCGGCGTACCGGCTAATGCGATTAGGGAACTGGATTCAGTGAGGAGGCTCATTAGGCTTAAGATGGAGGTTAAGAGCAGTGATTATAAGGTGCTGGCTGATTACGAGAAGAAGCTTATTGATGATATAAGGGGGCTCATGGCTAAGTTCAGTAAATAACATTAAAAGAATAAGGCATTCATATTACCCCTTAAAGTAAGTCCAAATATTAATGTGAAAGTAAATATGGCAGTAAATGCGTTAATCATCAGTCTGGGGCATGGCTTATTCACCAGTTCATAATCAGGAGTGTTCATCACTGAGAACTATATTAATAAGTAATTCTTAATAAAGTTTAACCCAAGGATGAGTCAATGCTAGGCTACGCAACCGAGAAGTTAACCCCAGGTTCATATGGTAGGTTATTTAAATATCAAGTGAGGGTTTCTCAAGCAGTATTAATAGTATCATTAATCCTACTGATTACTGGGCCGATATTATCAGTAGACTTCACTGGAGTTCATGGTAGGATAATGATTAGTGGCTTAGTTTTATTTTACTTAAGCGTCATGTATAGTCAACATGTTGGATTCACTAAGCTAATGCCCTCACGTCCAGTTTCATTAATTATAGGGATCCTAGCTATATCCTGGTCCCTAATGTACATTCTTAATCAGTGGATCTGGAAGGCACTATTAGCTGCTTGGGTTTTACTATACATAATGGTCTTCATTGAGAGGGGAATTGGTAAAATACCGTTGTTTTACCCAAATATATTTACAGTAATTGGTCTAGCATCAGCCTTAACAGCGATAGTGACGAATAGCTCCCTATCACTCATAGGCTTCCCACTCTCCTCATTAACCAGCCTAATGAGGAGGGTGGAGGATAGGCGTAGGCCGAGTTACCTTGATGTGGTCTTTTTTACAATACCAATTTTAATGTTCTTCATTAACTATCCCTACTCTGTTGCATTATTGGTGCTCTTTGAATTGATGGTGCTTGGGATCCCATCATCACTACCTAAGCGGACCAGCCTCTCATTGGCGTATCCAGTGGGGGCCGTATTGGGTAGGTTTGGTTTGGCAGTATCATTAGTTGCCTCAATGTATGCTTCACCTCTTAATGCCCTACACATGGTGCTGGTGGGTTATGTTGCGGTAATGATGTCTTCACTATGCATACCCATGCTTATACCAGGTTACCTATGGCTATGGCCTAGGGGGTATGGTTTTGAAATACCAGTGCTGATTGAAGGGGCGGCATTACTTAGGTTAGCTTACTTATATATTGGTTCCTGGGCTATTTATGCATCATTAATACTCCTGTATGCTGCTTTTATCGATATACTGGTTCACTATGCTGCAGGTAGGAGGATTCATGTTGAGATTTAGAGAAAGATTTAAATAGAATAAGGTAGAGTATTCTTAGTTCGAGTTCATTTTTAAAGATAATGCCATATTCCTTTAGTATATAGTGTAGATAAACCAATAAGTATATATACCAGTACTGTTTTTAGTTTTTCGATGAGTATGGAGAGCCAGGTTGAGTCTGAGCCAATTGGGAGGGAGTTAACGGAAAGGCAGCTTCAAATACTGCAGTTCCTACTAAAGAAGGCTCAGCCACTGAGGGTATACACTGTTTACGCGGATCAGGATCAGATAGCGAGAGAACTAGGAATGACTAGGCAAGCCTTATCAGTGCACTTGAAGAAGCTTAAGGATTTTGGGTTAATAAGGACTGGGAGGGAGTTCGTTGATGTAACTGAGAGGGCGCTGAGGGTTCTCAGGATGAGTGGTGCTGAGGCTATAGTTATGGCTAAGGTTGCACCTAAGTATAGGCAGCAGGTTTACGAGAAGCTTAAGGAAATGCCCATAGAGAAGGCTTATAGGGTTTCAGGGGACTATGACTTAATAATAATAGCTAGGGAGATTCATATTAATGATTTGCTCCGAATAATGAGCCAAATGGAGGGTATTGAAGACACTAGAACATTCATATCGCTGGAGATAATTAAGGAGTAATTAATTACCCCCATTAAAAAGCTTAAAAGCATATTTTAATTTCAAGATTACTGAAAATAAAGCTAACCTTTATTAAAGTGAATTTAATGTAAAGTAATGTGAGGTATAATTTAAGTAAACCCAGCGATGTGAGGAAGTACCTAAATCACGTGTTATCAGTAGGTTCCCTAATAATGCTTGCACCAATATTACTACTCATTATTTTCCCCTTCTTCAAACGCCTGATGGCAACCATGTATACGTCTACTCTATTAATATTTATACTAGGCTTCTACCTAATTGGTGCAAGCATGATAATGAAGGCTTCAAGTAAAGGTAGGACTAATAAGAGGAGTATTAGGATTCGTTTTAAGGCCAGTTGCTAATTCACTTAAGGTACTTCCTAAGCCTATTCTCAGCTTCTCCCCAATTTAGAACATTCCATATTGCATCCAGGTAGGCGTTCCTATTATTCTTATACTGTAGATAGTATGCATGCTCGAACTCATCCACTATTAGGATTATAGGTAACTCAGCTATGTGTTGATTATAATGATTCTCAAAGGTTGTGAAAACCAAGTTACCTGTCTCAGTATCGTAGTAGAGTACAGTCCAGCCGCTGCCTGGTAATGACCTCATGGCTTCATTGAAGAGGCCCCTAAACTTATCGTAGCTACCAAATTGCTTAATTATTAAGTCACCTAAGTAACCACCAGGTGTTCCACCACCCTTACCCGCTGGTGCCATACTACTCCAGTAGAGGGTGTGAAGCTTATGGCCATTTATATTAAAGAATAAGTTCCTTAATAACCCCTGTATATCGTAGCTAGTTACCTCATTCTTAATTATCTTCTCCAACCTATCAATGGCTGCATTGGCTCCATTAACATACCCCTTATGATGCCCATTATAGTGAACGTCAATTACCTGACCACTTATGTATGGTTCAAGTGCATTTACATTATACGGTAGTGGTGGTAATTCATACCTCTTGAATAGGGCTTGTGCAGCCATGCTAGCTTAATGCTTAAGCCCTTTATAAACAATACTTCGCTGTTAATTTCAAATATTAGGACTTAAACTTTAAGTGATATATAATGGAGTTTAAATTTAGCCCCCTAAAATAGGGTAGTGTGAAGTGGGATAACCACTTATATTATCCGCTACCTAAAAATCACTCAATTAGAGTTAATGATATGGAAACCATTACGTTGATATATGATGACTCAACAATGAATCTAGTAAAGGAGGTATTGGGCAGGGGTATTGCTAATGTTAAGTTAATTAAGGCTTATGGTGATGAATTACCCACACCCATATTAATAACAGGCAATATAGTGTTAACCGGGCTACAGGCTGTGCAGTATATTAAGGGTATTGGGGCAACGAAGCATAATTAATATTATATTATCAAAGAATTAGTTTACATTAAAGGTGAATTAAATGCATGAAATAAATATTTATTAAACATATGGTTAAATACTTAATTTAACACTAATATTTATAAATTAGCGAACGTAAGGTTATTTATGGCATTCGAGGTTTTCCTCCTAATCCAAACTAGGGTTGGGAAGGTGTTTGAAGTATCGGAAAAAATAAAGTCAATTAGTTGGGTTAAGGTAGCCTATTCCGTTACTGGGCCATATGATATCATAGCCTTAGCGGAGGTTGATAGGGTTGATGACTTAGAGAACTTAATAAAAATGATTCATTCAATTGATGGTGTTGAAAGGACACTAACCGCGATGGTGATTAGGAAGCATTAGCATAGGACTATAATAATAAGCTAAAGTATTACTAAGTATTTATTATAAAATGTATTAATATGTGTAGCGTATATTTGCGTAAAATTTTTAATGCAGTTATACAGTAATTACCTGGTGAGAGTAATGGCTGCAGTTAGCCTAAGAGGTTACTTGTATTCACCTTGCCTAATTCTGTACCCTAGATTATGCCTTGGGTACAAGGTCTCAAACTTAACTTTGCTTAATACTAAGGTTAAGTCAAATAATATGATTAAGCTAGCCGTGTGATTGATTGTTAGGTCCAGGTGGTTTAAACATGTTTCCCTTAATATTAGGTCTTATTTTTCCCTATTTTGACCATACTTTGTAAGTATGTAATTATATGCTGAGTATGCTGCCAATGCCCCCTGGGCGGCTGCAGTTATGATCTGCCTAAAGCCCCTTGGTGTTAAGGATACGCAATCCCCTGCAGCGTAAATACCCTTAATATTAGTCTCCATCATTGTGTTAACATTTATGTAACCGTTGTTATCTAGATTAAGCCCAATAGCCTTAAAGAATTCCACAGGTGGTTCTGCACCTATTTCAATGAAAATACCATCAATGGGTAATTCCATTAATTCACCAGTATCTATTCTCTGTAGGATTGCTGCCTTAAGAACCTTATCACCCTTAAGTTCCTTAACCACAGTATTCCAAATGATTGTAATCTTATTATTCTTAAGCAGTAAATCTTGGTATATGGGTTGAGCCCTAAGGCTACTCCTCCTATGTATTAAGTAAACCTTGGTGGCGTATTCCGTTAGCAGTAATGCTGATGAGGCTGCTGAGTCCCCTCCTCCGACAACTGCAACAACCTTATCCTTAAATAAGGGTGCATCACATGGGGCGCAATAGCTTACTCCCTTACCATTATACTTATCCTCCCCCGGCACATTCAATTTCCTCCTCTTCTCACCCACTGCAATTATCACAGTCCTAGAGGTGAATTCATCACCAGACACAGTAGTGACCTTGAATAACCCATTATTGGTAGAAACCTTTTCCACAGAGTCAATTAGTATGGGGACATTATAGTACCTTACATGCTCCTCAAACTTATTAACTAAGTCAGGTCCAGTTATCCTAACGTAGCCTAAGTAATCCTCAACCCAACCAGCCTTACCAACCTGCCCACCCACCTCCTCCGTTATTATAACAGTGCTTAATCCAAACCTAGCTGCATATATTGCGGCGTTGAGGCCTGCTGGCCCACCGCCTATTATTATTGCGTCAAGTATCTTACCCTTAAGCTTCTCTGCAACCTCACCAGATAATTCTAGGCCTGTTGTATTTAACATTGTTGAAGTTAATAAACCCCCCGATGACATAGCCGCTCCAATAGATGCGTAATTTATAAACCCTTCCCTAAGCCCACTTCGCCGCAACCAGTTCCTTATAGCAAAGGAGGTTTAAAGGGGGCGGAAAACTTCGCCTCTTTAAGGCGGATATGGATAGCTGTATAATACCTTGCGGTGGGCTGATGTTTACCTCCACAAGAACCTCAGCACCAGCAAGGAGAAGCAATGAAACAAGAAACCCTAAAAGGCGGATAGCTCACCCTGTACCAATGATTCTATTTATTATAACTCTCCTCACGAAGTCCTCCCTCTCCATTTCATCTAGGGCAAGCCTTATGAAGGTTACTGAGTCCCTTATCCTAGGTAATATAACGTTATCTATTGCGTTAATCATTCTCTGATACTCCCTAACCCTATATAGGAGTGTGTAGAATATGTTCTCTAGGTTAACGTACTCCATTAGCATGGGTAATATTGATACTAGGCTAGTTAATGATGCATCTAATTCAGTTGGTACACTGTACATGCCGTATGTTGGCCCACCAAAACCCTTAACATTAAGTATACCGAACTTTAACCCACCTATGACCCTATCCTCAACATACCCATTAACCCTAATTTTAGTTGATGAGGCCATTGCACTTAATGCAGCTGCACCAATCCTGTTCTTAGCCATTTGGTAAAGTTCAGTAACCTTATTGATTTCCCCGTAGGATGCCTTCCTCCTCTCCTCCAATGTTGGTACAAGTGCCCTTAATCTTTGTAATGTTGCATTTCTAGCATCCTCCACAGTCTTCCTAATCCTCCTATACAGTGCCTCCTGCGTCCTTAACCTAATTAGCATTAGCCTAGATGGTGTTGGCCTTTGGAGCGCTGAAATCGACATAACTACTCACTGGCATTTAATGTGAGGCGTATTAAAGCTTTAATTCGCATTACGCTTAGGTTGGGTTAAAGTATCGTAGAGCTTAATTAATGCCTGCGTCCCCTCATCCCCAAGTCCAAGGGCTACAAGGGCATTGTAAAGTTGAAGCAGAATACTAACGCCGGGCATTGGTGTGTTTAACCTGGTGGCTAGGTCGATTACGTACTTTAAGTCCTTCCTTAAATGGGAAGCCTTAAAACCAGGTTTAAAGTCATTTGAAAGGACTCTGGGCATTAGCTGCCTTATTACTTCTGAATTACCCATGCCACTGGTTAAGACTTGTTGAACCTTACTAATATCGGCTCCAGCCCTTTTAGCTAATGTAAGGGCTTCAACCATGGCTAATGTGTTTAAGCCGACAACCACTTGATTAATTAGCTTAAGGAGTTGGCCTGATCCCACGTCACCTGCATATATTATTACCTTACCCATGGCTTCAAAGATGGGCTTAATCCTCTCGAAGGTGTCGCGGCTTCCCCCAACCATTATTGTTAATGTCCCCTCCCTAGCACCCTTATCCCCACCTGTAACTGGTGCATCTAGGAATTCAATTCCTAATTCCCTTAACCTCCTATGAAATTCCACGGAGTAGTCAGGTGAATTAGTACTCATGTCCACTACAATAAGCCCCTCATGCCTCCCCTCCACAACTCCATTTCTCCCAAACAGTACCTGCTCAAGGTCTGGTGCATCAGTTAGCATGCATATTACTACATCAGACCTCTCCGCAACCTCCCTTGGTGAGGAGGCTACTGGAATATTAAGCCTTGTAAATGGTTCAGCCTTACTGCGGGTCCTATTATACACTATTAATGGGAATCCTGCCTTATGAATGTTCATAGCCATTGGAGCGCCCATAGTTCCTAAGCCTATGAAGCCAACCCTAATGCTCATAGGTTAAATAGGGGGTACCGTGTTTTTAAAGCAATGCACTTAATTAAATCTGCTAGGTGATTAATTAAGAGTGAATAAATTGGAAATACTTAATTAACCTAATGTTGGGGGGTTAATGTGCAGTTGGAATCCACAGTTAGGGAAGCTATTATACTTAATCCTAGTGATAACGTTGCAGTAGCCTTAAGGGACTTAAAGTCAGGTAGTTTAATAACACTTAACGTGGGATCATTACGGTTAACGGTTAAGCTCATTGATGACATACCCTTTGGCCATAAATTCGCCTTAAAGGATATACCTAAGTGCAGCCTAGTGGTGAAGTATGGCCACGTAATAGGTAGGGCTAAGAGGGATATTAAGGCTGGGGAGCACGTTCACGTCCATAACCTTGAAAGCCTAACCTCAGTGCACAGTGTATGTAAGGGTGAGGGGCATGAGTAATAGGCCAACTATAATGGGTTACATTAGGCCTGATGGTAAAGTCGGCGTTAGGAATCATGTGTTAGTATTATCAACTGTAATATGCTCAAGTATAGTGACCCGTAGGATTGCTGATCAGGTAAAGGGTGCTGTGGCCATTGAGAATCCCTTCGGTTGTGGGCAACTTGAACCAGACCTACAAGTAACTAAGAGGACCCTTGCCGGAATGGCTAAGAACCCTAACGTGGGGGCTGTGCTTGTAGTTGGCCTTGGGTGCGAGCAAATTCAAGCTGATGAGCTTGCCGATGAAATAGCCAAAACAGGTAAACCTGTTGAGAGAGTGGTAATACAGGAGGAGAATGGTGGTACACCTGCAGCTATTGAGAAGGGTGTTAAGTTGCTTAGTAGGATGGCTGAGGAGG
>NZ_DAXS01000016.1:66103-68040 GCF_002506515.1 Caldivirga sp. UBA161 | reverse complement strand
CATCAGGCTTAGCCTCAAACCCAGTTGTGGGCTACGTATCCGATAAGTTAATTGACCTAGGGGGGACTGTAATTCTATCGGAGACCCCTGAAATGATAGGGGCTGAGGATATTTTAGCCAAGAGGGCTGCATCAAGGGAGGTTGCTGATAAGGTTTACAGCGTTATTAGGAGGTGGGTTGAATTAGCTGCATCATATAACGTAGACCTAGTTGGTACTCAACCATCCCCTGGAAATATTGCTGGTGGCATATCAACAATTGAGGAGAAGTCCCTTGGCGCCATAATTAAAGGTGGGTCAAGGCAGATTCAAGGGGTGCTAAATTATGCGGAGGAGGTTAAGGGTAAGGGCCTCTGGATTATGGATACGCCAGGTTACGACATAATGTCAGTGGTTGGTATGGTTGCTGGAGGAGCAACGCTAGTGGTGTTCACTACTGGTAGGGGTACTCCAACCGGTAATCCAATAGCCCCAGTAATTAAGGTGACTGCCAACCCCTACACATATGGTAAGATGAAGGAGAACATTGACTTTGACGCGAGTACAGTGGTTAATGGTATGGAGACTATTGAACAGGCTGGAGGGAGGTTACTTAACCTTGTCCTTGAGGTTGCCAGGGGTAAGCATACTAAGGCTGAGTTACTTGGGCACACTGAATTCGTAATACATAAAATAATACCATCCTTCTAAAATACGCATAAAGCGTTACTTTATTTTTAAATAATGTAATTTTCATATATGCATTGAATTGATGTAGATTAAACCTGAATCTTTATGGCATTACTTAATACATTATGTTCCCTTACTATTAGATTAACTAGTGACTTAACTTGATCAGCATCATTAAGGTTAATCACTGAGTGGGGTGTGTGAATATACCTAGCTGGGGTGGATACAACTACCGTTGGTACACCGGTACCGTGAACATGAATAGAACCGGCATCAGTACCGCCATATGGGTTAACCTGAATCTGATACTTAACTCCCCTTGATGATGCTAACTCCAGTACCGCTGATAGTAACCGTGGATTAGTTATCATGGATCTGTCCAATGCCCTAATTGCAGCACCATTACCAATCCTAGTTACCCATTCACTTTCAGGGTTAGCTGGAATATCGGCAGCAACCGTTGTTTCAACGACAATAGCCATGTTTGGATTAATGGCATTAACAGCTGCATTTATACCCCTTAACCCAACCTCTTCCTGGGTATTCCAAACTAGGTATAGGGATAAGTCACCTGTAACTATTTCATTAGCCTCCTTGGCTAAGTCAACCAGTACACTGCAGCCAACCCTATTATCCAAAGCTTTACTTATAACTACATTACCTCTTTCCCTAAATGATCCTGCAAAGGTTCCTGCTACGCCAGGCAGTATACCCGCCTTGGATGCTTCATCATTGGAAGTGAAGCCAGCATCGACATAAAGCTCCTCAAACCTGGATGGAGGCTTCTCCCTCCTTAAGTGTGGTGGATCAACACCAACAGTGCCGTATACATCACCATTACGCCCCATGAAGACTATTTCCTGCTCGATCATAACCCATGGGTCAATTCCACCTATTGGAACAACCTTAATGAAGCCTCTTTGATCAACGTGCGAAACCATAACCCCTACCTCATCAGCATGCGCACTTACCATTAGTTTAAATGGGCCATTACCGATTCTTGCTATTAGATTACCCATGTTATCTACATTAACTTCATCAACGTGGTTCCTAATCATGCTTATTACTGTCCTTATCACCCTATCCTCGAAACCTGATGGGCCAACCTCAAGGGTTAGCTTGGATAATGTTGCTGTATCCATAATACTCCTGGGATTTAAGTATATTTAACGATTAATTTGATGCGTAAATTTAATTAAATAATTGAAGAAATTATTTAATTTGGAGGTATGCTTTATAAATGTGTTTAATTAAGGAGTTGCGTGAGCG
>NZ_DAXS01000016.1:38871-65924 GCF_002506515.1 Caldivirga sp. UBA161 | reverse complement strand
AGAACAGGAGGAGACTACGTATGGGTTAGTAGGTTACTTGGTCCAAGGCTCACATGGCTCGTCGTAGGCTTCGTCGTAGGTTTCATAATAGAGTCGCTAGCATACTATGCCTTAATAGCCATAGCTGGAGTGGAGCAGTTAGGTACAATGTTATTAACCCTAGGTATTAAAGTTAACTTCACTTCACTTGAGGTTATTGGAATCGGTATTCTCTACTTTGCCATAGTAGTATTTGTGAACATAATGGGTACTAAGTATGGTATTAGGTTGATGACTGTGTTAACCATTGCATCAATAATAACGCTCCTCTTAGCATTAGTGGTGCTCTACATAGTACCTAGATCAGTGGTTATAAGTCGCGTTAGTTCATTGCTGCCAAGTAGTATAACGTATAGTAAGGTTGCTTCACAGTACGCTGGGCCATACTTCGCACTAGGCCCAACAATAATGATGCTACCATTCTTCGCAATATACATATACCCATGGCTTCAAGCAGCACCTGCAATAGCGTCAGAGATAAAGTCTAAGCGCGCCATTAACTGGAACCTACCAATATCTGCAGTCTTATCAATGATCATGGTGACCCTTGGTTTTGCAGCAATGTATTACTCAATGGGGTTTAAGTTCTCCACTATGGCTATGGCTGATGGTTATGTTAACTTCTGGTCAGCTGCAATGGCTGCTTCAGGTAATGCAGCGTTGGCTTGGATAATAGGTATTGGGTCAGTGCTATGGTACTTAGCAGTATTGGCCTATGGAGCCATAGTGATTGTACGCTACTTATTCGCATTATCCTTTGATAGGATATTACCGGAATTCTTCTCATACGTAAGTCCACGCCTTAGGAGCCCAGTCTACGCACACTTATTTGACTTAGCCATAACGGCGGCATTAATAGCCGCAGCTGAGGCATTATATAACACATTCTCAAGCCTATACGGTGCAGTGGTGGAAGCCTTAATATACTTCGCCCTAGTTGGTGCAGCAGCGGCTGTGGCGGCTATTCTTAATAGGGTTAAGTTGGATAAGGGTGTTAGAGTAACCTTAGCTGTGGCAAGCATACTGATGGTTGGAGTCATGGGTTACATATCCTATCAATTCCTGGAGTACCCAAGCATTTGGGGTGGTAATTGGTTAGCCTACGGTGTTGAGGTGGGGGCTGTGTTAGTGGGAATAGCAGTATACTTCATAGCGAAGTACATTAATTTAAAGAAGGGTTTAGACATATCGCTGATATTCATGGAAATACCACCTGAATAATAAATTATAATTAATATTATTTAAAATAATCCTCATTGTTTAAGGCATTGACTTAAATCCACCCTCTTAGTTTCATTGCCTTCTCTATCCTAGTTACGGCAGTGACTATTGCTGCATCCCTCATAGTCACTCCACCCTTCTTTAAATTCTCATATTCATTAAGTACTTTCTTAAAGTTATTAACCATTATGCCCTCAAGCTTGCTCCTAGTCTCCTCTTCACTCCAAGTCATCCATTGAAGATTCTCAACCCACTCAAGGTAACTCATTATTACGCCACCAGCATTAGCTAAAATATCAGGCACAATAACAACACCCCTCTTAGTCAAGTACTCCTCAGCCTCAGGGGTTGTTGGGCCATTAGCACCCTCAACTATTAACTTAGCCTTAACCTTAGTTACATTATCAGCCCTGATGGTATTCTCTATAGCACTTGGTATTAATATATCGGCATTAACGTAGAGCGCATCATCAGGTGATAGTTTCTGCCCTCCTGGGTAATTAATCACCTTACCTGACTTATTCTTAACCTCCATGGCCTTATTAACATCTAAACCATTGGGATCGTAAACAGTGCCTGATGTGTCAGCAACCGCAACAACCTTAGCCCCCATTTTAGTAGCCCAGTATGCTGCCCACTGACCAGTATTACCGAAGCCATGCACTGATACCTTAACTTCATTTAAATTACTATTGAATAGGTTCCTCCATGCTTCCCTAGCAGTAACCATCACACCAAAACCAGTGGCGTATTCTCTTACTGGGTTTCCCCATAATTCAACCGGCTTAGCAGTAAAGACTCCTGGTACATTCCTGCCTGCTATCTTACTATATTCATCAACCATCCATGCCATTATCTGTGGATTAGTTCCAACGTCTGGCGCTGGAATATCAATCTCAGGCCCTATTGCACTATATAATGCCCTAACGTATCCCCTAGATAATTCTTCTAGTTCATTAGCCTTAAGTAACTTAGGATCAACCCTTACAGCACCCTTACCACCACCATATGGTATTCCAGCTAGGCTGTTCTTAAGGGTCATTAAGGTTGCTAACGCTATATCATCCTCCAGGGTAACCTCTGGGTGGAATCTAATTCCACCCTTGAATGGGCCTAATGCATTATTATGCTGAACCCTATATCCCTCAAATATTACCATTGAACCATTAACCCTAACTGGTATTGATATTGCTATAACCCTCATAGGCCTTGATAAGTAATCGTAAACTACTTTATCAAGGCCCCCAATTTCCACCGCCCTCTTAAGTATCNNGGAATATTGACTGCATGGGTATTCCAAATATGGAGCTCACATAGTTCACCTGAGGGTACTATCTGCATACCTTTATAAAGTTTTCTAATTATTTTATTTAATACAATATATTGTTATATAATATATATTCTTCTACCTAATTATGTAAAGATGTATATTCTTATAGTGAATTAGGTGCTTCATAGTTATTATCAATACTTGGTAGTTCATAAAATAAGGAGGCAGTTTACACTTGCCATGAGACTTAGGTAATAATCATGATTAAGCGCTCCTTCATGGCTATGATGTTTACCTAAAGTAATGAAGGCAGCTGGCATTAGGTTTTTAAAGCCAATGCATAACTTAGTGATGTATGAGTTACTACGACGATGAGGAGAATATTCAGGATGAGGATGAGCTTGAGAAGGCTAGGAGGAGGAAGCTTGAGGAGCTTCAGCGCAAAGCTGAAGAAGAGGAGAGAAAGAGAGCTGAGGAGGCTCAGAGGAGGGCTGTTATAAGGGTTATATTAACCCCTGAGGCTAGGAGTAGGCTTGATAACCTTAGGCTTGTTAAACCTGAATTAGTTGAATCAATTGAGAATCAGTTAATTGCTTTAGCCCAGTCAGGTAGAATTAAGGTTCCCATAACTGACGAAGAACTTAAAAAGATACTGGAAACAGTCTATAGCCAAACCAGGAGGGAGTATAGGATAAGGTTCAGGTGAATGATATGGCAACCCATAAGCCACTGGGCTTCAAGCTCAGGCTAGCATCCGCAGGGAAGTCTAATAGGAATCCGCCAGCCTGGGTTATGGTTAAAACAGACAGGAAGGTTACGTACAATACTAAGCGTAGGAATTGGAGGAGGGTTAAGCTTAAGTTAGGGTGATTGAATGTCAAGTAATGAGATTATACTCACAATAAACCTAAGGGATGTAAAGGAGGCATCAAGAAGAATAAGGGCACCCTATGCAGCTAGATTCATTAAGAGGGTTGTGGCTAGGCATGTTAAGGTTAATGAGGATAAGGTTAAAGTAAGTGAAAACTTGAATAACATACTCTGGAGTAGGGGTATTCAAAAACCACCATTGAAGATTAAGGTTAAGGTAACTAAGCGTGAAGATGGGTCAGTAATAGTTGAGTACCAGGGTTAATTTTCAAGTACTTAAATTATTACTATATTGATAAATTAATGGCGCCGCATATTAATTCTCATTAAGTAAATATAAGCTATAGGCGTATGGTTAACTGTTAACTCATGTTTAAGTTTTCAACTTTACTTTCACATTGAAGCTGGCGCCTTAGGTATGCTAGTGTAATCTTTATAAACCCATGGGGCTGCATGGATGATATGCCTAATTTCAGAAGCGTGCTAATACCAGCACCTAGGTCAAGGTTCATTAGGGTTAGGTGTAACCAATGCGGCAATGAGCAGATAATATTTGATCATGCCACTGTGGAGGTTAGATGCTTGGTCTGCGGCAACCTCCTCGCCAGGCCAACTGGAGGGAGAGCTGAGATACTGGGCACGGTGGTCAGGGTCCTTGATTAATAGCGCTATCATCCTATAGTGNNATCTTTATAATTTATCTTGTTCTACACCATAGATTAACTAATTACCATTTTCCAAATACTTAGGAGTCTCCATCAACATTGAGGTAGCATTGTGAATAATCGCCTAGGCACCTTTAAATGCATTTACCTTAAAGCTGAAGCTTTAGGTATATAGGTATATCGATATAATCATTTTAACTTAATGTAATCGAATTTACGTATTAAGTTAATAATGATTAGGACTAGCAAAAATTTTATAAGGGCATGTGAATAACATTATCAGGTAAAGTATATGAATTCCATATTTTAGAATGCCCATGTGGTCAATATTCCTGCAGAATACATTAAGGATACTTAAGAGGCTTGAGGGCATAATGGTTAATAACTTTAAGAAAGTACTTAATGAATATGAGGATTTGGCTGCTTAAATCCACCCTCTTAGTTTCATTGCCTTCTCTATCCTAGTTACGGCAGTGACTATTGCTGCATCCCTCATAGTCACTCCACCTTTCCTTAAAGATTGATTTTTAAATTATCTTAAATAGTTAAGATTTAAATTAATGTAATTAATTGTGTTAGTTGATGATGAGATGACGGTAGTCGGAGGAAGTGAAGATTAATGGGCGTCCTGATTTTAACCCAAAACTTCTGTTATCCTCATCATTTCAAAGCCAGTGGTTGAATCACCCACTATTGCACCCTTATTATTAGCCACCATGCCGCTCCTAATTAGGCTAATACCTCTATTTATAGTACCTATACCAACCCTTAGGCTGAAGAACTCCTTGAGGAAGCTTACATCGCCTTCATCCACCTCGGGAGAAACCAATATTCCCCTATCATTCACAACTGCTAGGGAGCCGATTATGTATAATCCCCTAATATCCCTAACCTCAATTTCAACACCTAAACTATCCCTAATTAGGTTCAAATATTCCCGTTCAATTATTGGTGATACTAAACCCCTCCTATTATTAACCAGCATTAAGTTAGCTATAGCTGTGTATTTAGATGGTAGGATGGCAATGTTTAAGTCACTTAAAGACTTCTTTAACTGCTTGAGTTCCTCATCCCTAATTATTGAGGGTATTAATACGCCATTATTATTCATGACTGCAAAAACGCCTAGGAGTGGGGATCTGCCTATGGTTAATTTAATAACATTAACCTTAAGGGTATCCTCAACATGCCTATCAATCTTCTCAGGGGAGTCCATGGGTAATAGTGCATATTCATCATTAGTAGCCATGTAGACGCCTACACTGGCTGTACCATAAATCCTAATGGGCATTATATCAAACTTACTGACTGACACTGGAACCGTTTAATTATGCCGTTTTATAAACCATATTCAGTATTAGGTTGATACACCCAGTAACTTAACTTCACTCTCCCCATGGGTTATTTCATTAACCTTCCCGATAACAGTATCCTGTAATCCAGCCGGTATTTCTAGCTGTAAAGTTAAGTTACCTGACTCATCATACTGCTCCTTAAGTATCCTACCCATCCTAGCTAAGGCTGACTTAACCCTCTGCCCATGTTCAGGGCCAACAGTCACTTCAAGGGTGGCTACAGCAACCTTTATTGGTATGACCTTTTGAAGCGCCTTTAATACATCATTAATCTGCTCGTCAACGCCTTTAAATGGTTCAATCACCACGTTTACGTTATTTAAGGCTAACTCAATCCTCTGGGGTGGTAGGGGAGCCTTAGTTCTGGCATCAATACAGTTCCTACTAATCCAGTCTATTATCTGCTTCTTCTTATCCTCAATAAGCCTCCTCCTCTGCTCTGAGGTTAAGGGTATCTCCGCGCTCCTCAGTATTATCTCAGCAGCCTTCCTGTGGTCTGTGGTGCCGAAGGCTCTCTTAAGGGCTATTTCAGATGCCCTCAACCCCCTCTTAGAATCCCTGAACACGGTATCTGTTATGAGTACTTTATCTAGGCTAATTGATTTACCTAATTTAAACTCAAGGGCATAGTCAGGGTCAACGAGTATCTCGAAATGTTCGCCCTTAGCATCATACTTAACCGTAACCACCCTCCTACTGGACATGCGTGTTAACTCACTCGGTTGGTTAAAAACATTACTTGATCTTAGCCATTCTTGCTACGCCACCTAGGTGATCCCATATTCTCAGCAGTTCATTAGCCTTAGCAACGCGTTCACTACCCATTATACCAGCCTTAATTATAGGTGCCTTAAAGCCGACAGCAATGTGGGCTAATAACCCACTCTCAGTGTCACCTGACCTATGTGAAACCACTATCCTGTAACCATTATTTAATGCAAGCCTAACAGTCTCATGGGCCCTCGTCACTGTGCCTATCTGATCAACCTTAATTAAAACGGCATTAGCAGCCCTCTCACGAATACCTATTGCCAACCTATCTGGGTTGGTTGTAAATAAGTCATCACCAACAATAAGCCTATCCTTAAATAAGGCCGTTAACTCAGCGAAGGATTGGAAATCCTCCTCATGGAATGGGTCCTCAATGTACATTAAATCATACTTCTCAATTATGCCCTTAATCCTCTCAAAATGCTCCCTTGGAGTCAATTCCCTACCCTCATTAGCGTATACGTAGGCTTTACCATTCCACATGCTTGATGATGCCGCATCAATACCTAACCCAATCTCAACTCCAAGCCTCCTTGAAACCTCCTTAATGGCCGAGCTAAGCACCTCAAGGGCCTTATCAGTGGATATTTTAGCAGTCCACGCACCCTCATCATTCTTACCACCAGCGAAGGTTGGGTCCTCCTTAGCCAGTATCTTCCCAACCTCCCTATGAACCTCCATATTAGTGTACACTGCAGTATATATGTCAGGTGCACCGTAGGGTAGGATTAGGAATTCTTGGTAATCTGGCCCAAGGCCCCTACTATGCTTACCACCACCAATAGTATTACCTAATGGATATGGTATCACGTTGGCTAATGAACCGCCAATAACCTGATACGGCCATAATCCCTTTGAATCCGCCACAGCAACCACATTAGCCATTGAGGTTGCTACGGCCACGGCGCCCCCTATTTTAGAGAAGTCCCAGGTCCCATCAATATCCTCAAGCTTCTTATCAATGGCAGCTTGATTAACAGCATCCATGCCTATTAAGCTTGGTTCAACCCACCTCTTGAAGGCGTCTATGGCTGCATCAACACCCTCATCGGGGAAGTACTTAACCTCATGCTTACCTCTTGATGCACCAGCTGGGGCAATAGCCCTACCCCAACCATCCTCAAGCTTCACCTCAACCTCAACAGTTAAATCACCCCTACCCGTAAAAACCTTCCTAATGCCTAATCCACTTATCCTAGTTCCCATGGGTCCACCGCCTAGTTCAGTATTAAAATATTAAAATGCGTTTCTACTCTTAACGCTTCAATTTAAATCAAGTGAATAAACAGTAGTATTAAGTAACCTAAGTGGGCTACTGGGTTTACTGCACTAATCATGGCCACTGCTGGGGCGAACACTATTGATACTGTGTTAACCACCTTTATTAATGGGTTTAAGGATGGGCCTGCAGTATCCTTGAAGGGGTCACCAACTACATCACCGATGACTGCGTTCTTATGGGCAGCACTACCCTTACCCCCAAGTTCAGGATCAAGCATTGCCTCAATTAGCTTCTTAGCGTTATCCCATGCACCACCGGCGTTAGCCATTAGTAAGGCCCTGGGGAACCCAACTATTATGGTACCTAGTATTAAGCCCGCTAAGGCAACCCAACCTAGGGTTAAGCCAACCAGTATTGGCATTGCCACAGCCAGTAATGCCGGAGCCATGAATTCCCTTAAGGCATGCCTAGTGGCTATATCTATTGCCTTATCGTAGTCAGGCTTATCTAAACCCTCAAGAATCCTCTTTACCCTGAATTGCCTCCTAATCTCCTCAACTAATTCAGAGGCAGCCTTACCCACAGCTATGAGTAGCCTTGATGAGAATACGTAAACTAAGACAGCACCCATTAATATGCCCACCAGTAGTAGTGGGTTGATTACGTTAAGGTAATTTAAGGCAACTGATAAGGCGCCATCAGCCGGGGTACTGTAGCTAACTGCCTCATAAATGAAGCCTATGAATAAGACCAGTGATGCTAAACCAGCACTGGCTATTGCGTAACCCTTAGTGGTAGCCTTATACGTGTTCCCTATTGCATCAAGTGCATCAGTAATCATCCTAGTCTCATCCCCAAGCCCAGCCATCTCCACTAACCCATTTGCATTATCACTAACAGGTCCATAGGAATCCAGTGAAATAACTATGCCGGCTAGGCTAAGTAAGCCAACTGAGGCTAATGCAGTACCCATTATACCCCCCTCAATAGGCATTGATGCTGGAATGTATGCGTAGCCAAGGTAAAACGATATTCCAAGAGCCACCGCAACTATCAGTATTACTGGTGTAGCGCTCAGTAGGCCGTATGAGTAGCCAGCGACTATTACGTTTGATGCTGATAATGATGCTTGCTTAGCAATATCCTTAACTGGTCCATAGGTGTAGTGAGTGAAGTACTGGGTTATGTATAATACAGCCACCGCGGTTACGAAACCCATTATAACGCTAACTGAGAGTGCCATGGCCTCCAGTGGCTTAACGACAAGCATTGAGTAAGCAGTGATGAGTAATGAACTAATGAGTACTGTTACTATTAGCGAATTACTCAGCTTCCTCATTGATGCTGAGGCTATATCCCTCCCATTAACCTTACCCCTCACTACTTGTACACCTAGTAGTGTTGAGAGGAGTACTAGTGATGTTACTGATAGTATTAGTGATGCGAATATCTTAGGTATGTTGAATACTGAGATTAGTATAAGTGACCCTGTGAGCACAACTATGAAGCTTTCATAAACGTCACTAGCCATTCCCGCAACATCACCCACATTATCACCCACGTTATCAGCTATAACTCCTGGGTTTCTTGGATCATCCTCAGGTATGTTTGACTCAACCTTACCAACCATATCCGCACCCCAATCAGCAGCCTTAGTGTAAATACCCCCAGCAACCCTAATGAAGAGTGACATTAAGCTTGCGCCAAGGGCTACGGGGGCTATGGCCATGGCCCATTCCCTAACCAACGTGGAGTAGACTAGGTATAGTGATGAAACCGTTAATACCGCTATACTAGCCAGTATAATACCCATGACGCTCCCAGCCCTGAAGGAAACCTTAAGAGCCTCATCAATGCCTCCCCTGGCTGCAGCAGCTGTTCTTGAGGCACTCCTGGTTGTAACATACATTCCAATATAACCTGCTAATCCACTGCCTATGGCTCCAAGGGCGAATGATATCATTGAGTAGGCGGCTAATGAGGGTGAATGGAAGAGTAGGTAGTATGTTGCACCTATTATTAGCATTAGGATGAGGCCTGTTGGAAGAATAACACTGTACTCCCTTTTAAGGAATGCCCCCGCACCCTTGGCTATTAGGTTGCTTATCCATTTCAATTTCTCATCCCCAGGATCTCTTGAGAGGACCCAATGAGTATTGTATAGTGCATATGCTAACCCAATTAATGGTATTACTAAAGGTAGGCTTAGGGGGTTTAATGAGGTAACCATAACTATGGATTAGTAAATAGGTCTTATAAGGATTATTTATTGCAATATACTGAGTACACTATATTCATAATTATAAAAGTGATACCATATTTCCCAATAACACTTATTAGACCACTGCTTAAAGCTTTTAAATAAATCAAGCAAGTATCTAATTAATGTTACTGGAGGAGAAACAGAAGAAGTCAGGTAAGGAAACAGGTAGAATACTTTTAATAGATTGGTTCACACCGGCAATATTAACTGAGGAGGAGATCTCACTGGTGAAGTTCACTGAAGTACCGCTTAAATCTTTCATAAGTGAATTCAATGATTATGTTGCTCAAGGCCTTAAAATATTCAACATGCTTAATAATAAGGAATCAGTGGTAGCATTAAGAGTAGCGGGGGCTAAGGTGCCGAGTGATAGGGTGGATATGTCGGTGGAGGACGTAAGGTATATTGTACCTGGTTCATTAATCTTCTACATTTACGTTGATGATAAGGCCATGGAACCGTTAAGGATTTATAAAATTGAGTTAAAGGGCTAAGTGTTTAACGTTAAGCAATGCTTAACTTAACCTTCCTGAATCCATTTTAATGCTGATAACAGACACCCTAATAGTAACACCTGGACCAACTGAAATACCTCATAGAGTGCTCCTAGCCATGGCTAAACGCACCACTAATCCCGACCTTGATCCAAGCTTCTTCAAGCTCTATGATGAGGCCAGGTCAATGTTAGCTAATATGCTTAGTGCACAGAGGAGGAATATTATAATATGGGTTGGTGAAGCCATGAGTGGGCTAGAGGCTGCTGTGGCTAATTTAGTGAGGAGTGGTGATAAAGTTGCCGTCTTGAGTAATGGCTTCTTTGGTGATGCGTTCTCAGACTTAGTATCATCATACGGTGGTGTACCCATACTTCACAGGGTTGACTACAGTAGTGTACTTGATCCAGATAAGGTTTCCTCATTCCTTAGAAATGAGGCTAAGGAGGCTAGGGTTGTCACCATGGTTCACTGTGAGACACCGAGTGGTACATTAAATAATTTAAGGGAGTTAGCTAAGGTTGTTAAGTCCGAGGATAAGCTCCTGGTGGTTGATGCAGTGTCATCCATGGGTGGTGTCGATATTGATGTTAAGTGGGGTATTGATGTACTCATTGGGGGTAGTCAAAAGGTACTTAACTTACCCTCAGGCTTAACCATACTGGCGATTAGTGATGATGCGTGGAGCGAGGCAGAGAGGGTAGGCTATAGGGGCTTTTACTTAAACATTAAGTATTGGAGGGATGCTGTTGAGAAGATGGAGTTCCCCTATACTCACAGTGAATCATTGGTATATGGTTTAGTGGAGTCATTGAGAATGATTAATGAGGAGGGGTTAAGTAATGTTTATAGTAGGCATAGGGCAATATCCCGCGGTGTAGTTAATGCAATTGAATCAATGGGCCTTAAAATAGTGCCTGACTCAAAAGAGTACTCAAGCCCAACTGTGACAGCCTTCTACGTACCCAATAATGTAAGTGAGGCTAAGGTTAGGGAATCGGCATTAAAGTACGGTGCCTTCATTGCTGGTTCCTGGGGGCCATTAAGGGGTAAGGTACTTAGGATTGGGCATATGGGTTACACAGCCTCCTTAAGCATAATGACGAGCGCCTTAATGGCGCTTACTAAGGCTCTTAATGACTCAGGGTACAGGGTTAAAGTTGGGGATGTTATTGAAGCCTTCCTAAGTGGTGTTGGTGCATGAGCATCTTCGTAAGGGAGAGCACAGGCCTAGTGAGGGAGGTTGGGCCCCTTAAGGCATTATTGGTGAGCATGGGTTATAATGGCTTCCTAATAGTGCCATTCGTGTACTTAACAGGCATGTACCTATATGGTGAAGGTAATTCAGCCTACATAGCCTTAATTGCCTCATGGTTAATGTTCATACCTGGGGTAATCATGTGGTACTTAATAACCCGCCAATACCCAAGGACAGGCGGCGACTACGTATACTTCTCTAGGCTTAACCCACCCGTGGGCTTCGCGGCCTGGTTCAACTTCACTATTGGTGAGATGCTTTACGATGCAGTATTAGTGTACTTCTCAATAAGCCAATTGGGTATTGTTCTTCAAGCATTAGGTAATCCACTTGCAGGCATTATAACGAGTCCTAGGTATGAATTCGCCATAGCAGTTGCATTAGTGGTGGTTTTAATAATGGTTAATGTGGCTTCAGCCAGGGCTGGCTTAACAATGTTCATGATTATTTCTGCTGCAGCCCTATTAACATTCATAGCCTCAGCAGTATATATCGCCTTACTTCCAATCAGCCTAATTAAATCATCCCTTGGATCAGCCTACGTTGAAGCCTTAATGAATGCCAGTAAGGCTTCACCAACGGGTGGGGTATATGGGGTACTTGGTATGGCTTCATTCACAACGGCTGTTTGGGCTTACGTTAACTTCCCAGCCACTATAGGTGGTGAGATTAGGAGGGATAGGGTAACTGCATTGCTTGGTGTTATTGGAATGTTCATAATAGGTGGTTTATTCTTCACATTATTCGTTGCCTCATTCCTAAGGAGCCTTGGAGTTAACTTCTACATTGGTGCAAGCTACATGTATGCCTATGGTGTGGATAATGGCTTCATCCTCATTAACCCAGGTGCTGACTTAGCATTAATACACACTCCAATAGCCATAGCCTTAGCATACTCATCATTCCTCTGGTACATTGCCCCAGTCACAGGGGTTATTATTCAAGTATCAAGGTACCTATTAGCCTTCTCAATGGATAGGGTTCTACCGGGAGTATTCTCCTACGTTAACCCAAGGACCCACTCACCTGTTGTGGCTCATTTATTTGACCTAGCCGTAACGGTAATACTAATGTATATCCTAATACTAACACCCTTCAGTTCAAGCCTCCTCTATGCATTAAACCTTGACGCCTTAATCCTACTGGTCTTCACATTCATAACCTCAGTACTCCTGGCCTTAATCATGTATGTTAAGGGTATTGTTAAGCTTCAGGTAAGTAAAGTACTCATCACTTCCCTAACAGCAGTATACTTAGCATTCCTACTCATATTTGCATACTACTGGTTAACTCAACCCCAATACTACCTCTACGTGACAGGGAATCCGATACAACTACTGGCTGAATCATCAGTAATATTCGTAATTGGCCTAATAATATTTGCTGTAGTTAAGCACATTAGGGATAAGGAGGGAATACCATTGAGCCTAGTTTACGAGGAAATACCACCAGAATAAAGCCCTGCCTTAAAATATAAGGTACTCATTAAGTACAAGAAGGAGAGTATTGAGCCTTTAGGTAGTTTAATTGATGAAGCCGCTTCATTGCTTTATGGATTCGGGATGGCTTATGCATTTTTTGTAGGAGTTACATTAATGGAGTTCCTTGCATTTTAACTTAATGTGAATTTAATGCAAGAATAATTAATTAAAGTTAAGCTAAGTGCATTAATGTAATGCCCTTTAGCATTTGCGGTGAGGGAAAGAATTGTTTAAATAGTTATAAAGGGGGTTTAGGGGGGAATTAAATATGGGTGTGGCTGGGCCTGAGGAAAGGATACTGCTTGCATTATTCATGCAGTCGGCGGTTAGTGAAGGTAAGGCTATAAGTGTGAGTACGTTGGCTAAGATAATTAATAGTGAGGTAAGCCTAGTAAGTAATACCTTAAAATCACTTGTTGATCAGGGATACGTGGCTTTAAAGGATAATAATGTTTTCTTAACCAATAAGGGATTAATGAGGGTTTTAAGTAGATTCTCGTGAATTAGGATTTACTTATTCTTCCTTTTAGTGAAGGGGTAGACAGGTATTGGGCCCTTTAATCCAGCTAACTCCCACCTATCATTTATCACTGTTGCAGCCCCAACCCACATTGTGAATAATGAATCTATGAAGCCTACGTAGCCAGCTGGCTTAAGTGCACTAGGTATTTTACCCATTACGCTGATCATTGATGATGATAATGATGTGAGTGGTATTGCGTAGAGTATGAAGGTTATTAGTAAGAATAATAACGTTAAGTTTAATGCTAGATTCATCCTGAAGCTACCTATCCAGTAGAAGAATGTCATTACTGCAAAGGCTATTGCAAGTAAACCAACTAAGTGTGCAACCTCCAGCGATGAGAACCAACCAGCCACGATACCAATGTGTGCAACCGCGAATGTTAGGAAGAATGCTGAGTATGTGCCGAATGCAGTGGCTCCAAAGGTATTACCATTATTGTACTCCCAGTTGGCTGCAACAAGTAGGAATATTCCACCAAAGACTAATGCTGGGGCAATCATCATAATGCTTTCACTCCATGGGTAAAAACCCATAGCGTATATTGATAGTATGAATAGGCTGAATCCATAGGAGAAGATTCCAAGGGCAGTTGGGTCAGCCTTCTTAACCATAACCGTAGTGGAAGCCATATGCTTCTATGAATTTAAATACTTATAAGATTTATTTCAAGATAATAGTGAAATAAATAAAAAGCTATTTAAGACAAATATTAAGCAAATCTTAGTATACTCAAGCATATTAATCATTAGGTTTAGTTCAAATTTAATAAAGCTTTCCACGTATTAATAAGTAAGATTTCACGGATGCTCAAGCATTAATTCAACGTAGCCGGTGCCAATGGGCACATACTTACCTGATATGATGTTCTCCACAACTCCCTTGAACTTCTCGCTCTCCCCCATGTAGGCTGCCTCAATTAGGTTCTTCACTGTAACTTCAAAGGCTGCCCTAGCTAATGGGCTAACCTTCTGGCCTGCTACACCATGCCTCCCAATCTGCCTAACCTTACCATCCCACGTCATTACGTCTGCAACCATCATTAAGTGCCTAGAATCCACATCTAGACCTTGGTCATCTAAAACAGCCTTTAGTTCCCTCATAATCATGATTCTTGCCGCCTCAATACCAAGCACCTCAGCGACCTCATGTATGTCATGTGATATTGTCCTTGTTGAGTCAACTTCATCAAGTAGTAGTACCGCCTCTAGGTTTGTTCCCTCAGTGTATATTACGTACTCATTATTATCAGTCTTCATGACTAGGGCCTTCTTAATCCCCCTTATGCCAGCTACCTTAGTTTGAAGGATCTTATCCCTCATCTTCTTTAAGGCTGATACCTCCTGTGCATTAACTGTCACGCTTATTGAATTACCCTCAACCGTTATTTCCCCTGCCTTACCCTTAATCCTATCTAAGGCCTTCTTAACGTCATTAACGGTTAGCCCTCTATACCTTAATGCATCCTCATCAAGGGTTATTACTATTGTTGAATTAAAGTAATCCACATCAACGCTCTTGGCTAAATTCTCAATGGTTATTACTTGAATCCTCTTGGCGACTTCATGAGCCTTCTCCTCGTCATGAGCGTACTCAGGTTTAAGGTAAATGGTCATTCTAGGTACTTGAGGCTTCCTCCTGGCGTCAATTATCTCAATCAACCTAGGTAAACCTAGGGCCATTGAGAATTCCCTTAAGCCAGCGTAGTGGAAGGTCCTCAATATCATTTGTGTTGATGGTTCACCAACACTTTGAGCAGTAACTATGCCTATTGCCTCACCTGGATCAACTATTGACTTATAGTACTCCGCCGTGACAGCCTTCATAACTCTCTCTAGTTGCCTATCCGATAACTTAACGTTGCTTAACCTATTAAGCAGTTCATTAACTAGCTTACTGGGTAATACCTCCTTAAGGGTCTCAATCCTTGACTTAACCTCCTCTTGGTTTAAGTACTGCTCAGCCACTTGTAATCACTCTCCTTATTATTTCATCTATGTTTAACCTACCGTGGTCACTCTTAGATACATCAATACCATCCTCACCATACTTGAACTGTATTATTGCGTCCTGCGAATCCCTAACTGTTCCATCATAGGCCACGTAGATATCCTGCATTGCATTAATGAGCCTCCTCTGTGCATAACCGCTTTGGGATGTTCTTACCGCGGTTTCAACTAATCCATCCCTACCACCTCCAGCATGGAAGAAGTACTCTATTGGGGATAATCCATCCCTGAAGTTACTCTTAACGAAACCCCTAGCTTCAGGGCCCTTATCACCAGGTAGGAAGTGGGGTAGGGTCCTATCGGTGAAGCCACGCGTATACCTTTCACCCCTTATTGTTTGTTGACCTAGGGCAGCGGTCATTTGGGCAGCGTTCAATAGGCTACCCCTTGCACCTGTTTTAGCCATTATATACACCTCAGACTCCTTATTCATGTAGTCATCAACTATCTTAGATGCTTCCTCCCTAATCTTCGATAATGTTTCAGCCAACTTATCTTCAAGGGTCTCCTCAATGGTCTTACCTGGCTCAGCCTCAAGGGCACCCTTATAGTACTTATCCAGTAATTCATATGCCTCCTTAATGTAAGTGTTCTTAACCTCATCAAGCTTCTTCATTGCGTCCTCAGGTAAGTTAAGTGAGTCAAGGGCCATGGTGAAGCCCCTTATGTCAATGTACCTTATTATTAACCTAAACATTGAGTCAATCCACCTCCTACCGAATTCATTGCCATACCTCTTAACTAATACGTGAAGCAGTGAATCAACCTGCTCAGCTCCAATGGACTTCTTATCAAGAACACCTGTGGCTAAGTAACCGTTAACCACTACAATGTATTCGTCAGTATCGCACCTGTATGGGTCATTGCACGTTGACTTAAAGGACGTGGCTTGAGTGAAGTTGAAGTCCTTAGGCAGTAGTGTTGATATTAATTGCTTACCTGTCCAAAGCTCTACAGGGTGCATTATTGCCGGTTCTTCAAGCTGCACGTTCTCCCTAACTGCACCAAGTATGAATAAGGCCTTCTCCCTAGTTAGCACATTACCCTTCCTTGAAAGTAAGTAGCCTCCAGTTATGTAGTCTTGCCTAGCGCCTATTATTGGGCCACCATACCTGGGCGTTACTATGAAGTTCTGAACAAGCATTATTGTCCTAGCCTCAGCCCTAGCCTCAGGGGTCTGGGGTACGTGTAGATTCATTTCATCCCCATCGAAGTCAGCATTGTAGGGTGGGCATACTGCTAAGTGAAGCCTAAAGGTTCTGCCAGGCAGTACCTTAACTATATGGCACATTATTGACATTTTATGGAGGCTTGGCTGCCTATTGAATAGGACATAGTCGCCATCCATTAAATGCCTCTCAATCATCCAACCAGGCTGAATCTGCTGAGCTAATTCACTCCTATCCCTCCTAACCTTAAGCTCAATCTTTTTACCATCAGGTGTAATAACCCTATTAGCTCCAGGCCAAGTCTCAGGCCCATTAATAACAAGCATCCTCATTAAATCAATATTCCACTCCGTAACAGGCTCCACAACGGTGAGTTCCTTAGCTATATCAATTGGTACACCAACCTCATTGATGCTTAAATTGGGGTCAGGGCTAATCACAGTCCTAGCTGAGAATTCAACCCTCTTACCTGATAAACTACCCCTAAACCTCCCCTCCTTCCCCTTAAGCCTCTGGGCAATACCCTTAAGCGGCCTCTTACTCCTATGCCTAGCCTGAATACCGCCAGGTAACTCATTATCAATGTATGTGGCAACATTGGCTTGAAGTGAATCCCAAAGGTCAAGTATTGAGGTTGTGGGTGAACCAGACTCTATAGCATTCCTAAGCTTCTCATTATACCTAAGTATAGTTGTTAAGGCGTGGGTTAAGTCATCAGCACTGGTTTGGCCACTGGGTAATTGTATTGATGGCCTAACCTGAGGTGGTGGTACAGGTAATACCGTTAAGACAGCCCATTCAGGCCTAGCCGTTGAGGGGTTCCAGCCAAGTAACTCAAGGTCCTCGTCAGGCACCTTCTCAAGCCACTCCCTTATATTAACTGGATCAAGCCTAGTTAACCTACCATCCTCAGACTCAGTGTAGAATTTGAATGGCTTATCAAGCCTAATCTTAGGTTGAGGGGCACCGCAGTGTGGGCATGTTGACCTGGCGGCAGCCTTCTTCTTAACCCTAAGAATAAGCCTATCAGAGAGGGCTCTCCAATGCTTCTTAAGCTTCTTAATTCTCTCAGAATACCTCTTATACTCATCGTCAGTTAGCTTCAACCTCCCGCAGTTGGGGCATGTTGCCCTCAGTATGTCGTAAATGGGCTTAACAAACTCCGGGTGAATAACAGGCCTAACTAACTCAATTCTACCGAAATGCCCAGGGCACCTCCTCCAATCATTACCGCAGGTTTCGCACCTAGCCTCAGGTTCATCAACACCCAGCCTCCTATCCATTAACCCACCTTTAACTGGGTTACCGGCTTCATCATAAGTCTCTGAGGTTGTTACCTCCATTACTGACATTTTTCGTATTAAATCTGGTGAAAGGACGCTGAAGCTTATTTCCTTAATTACCTTAAGCGGGATATTATCCTCACCGCTTCCTTGATTAGAATAAGACATTCTAAGGTCACCATAGTACCCGTCGGGTTTATAAAGCTTTTTCTCCCAATTAACAGTGCTTCAGGCTTTAAGCATCAATGAGTTGCCTTAGCCTTAATTATACTGCCTTTAATTCCCCTTTCAATGGGTAGCGGCTTCATGGCTATAGCCATAAGCATAACCTCCCTAGCAACCTTTACTGTTCGGAGCATTTTAAGCTGCTTAATAGTCCTATATCGTTTATATTCCTGAATAATGCTAATGGACATATAGCCGCTGATTAGTCAGCCTCCTTATAAGCTTTTCTCACGTTGTTAATGCAACTTAAGTAATCGCCACTGCACTCCTTCACCATATTGATTATTTTAATAACATTAAGGGTCTCCACAGCATCATGGGCCCTAATTAAATCCACACCCATGTATGCTAAGTATGCGTGGAGTCCCAGGGTTCCCCAAATGGAATTCTCAATACCAACACCCAGTAGCCTCCTGATGAACCCCTTCCTTGATACACCAACGCAAATAGGCCTACCAAGTTCCCTCCTTATTCTTGCAATGTTTGCAACAAGGTAAATATCCCTGTAGGGCCAGTCATCATAGCGCGTATTAGTTACCTGCCTATTAGGTTCCAGATTCTGATCCCTATCAAGGGGTGGGAAGCCTATGCATGGGTCAATTATAATATCGTTAACACCCATGGACTCAGCAATATTAATACTCCACTTAGCCTCATTAATAATGGCGTCAATGGGGTTCAGGTTACTTTGGGTAACTTCCCTTGCACACAGTATCATGGCTAATCCATACTCCTTAGCCACCGTGGCTAATCCCTTATCATACCTTAAGCCTGTTACATCATTTAATATATCTATACCTAATTTAGCCACCTCAGAAGCCACATGAAGCCTGAAAGTATCCACTGACAGAATAACCTTATCCCCCAATTCCCGCCTCAGTAGGTTTATGGCCCATTTAAGTCTACTTAATTCAATATCCTCAGGAACCCAGGTTTTCTTAAATGGTGCAGTAGACATTCCTCCAATATCAAAGATCCTTACACCAGCCTTAAATGCCTCGATAGCGAACTTAAGTAACTCATCCTCAGTTGATTTAACGCTTGGTGAGTAGAATGACTCAGGGCTCACATTGACAACAGCCATAACTTCAGGGGTATTTAGCTTAAGGTTCATTAAGGAGTAGCGGTCAATGCGTAATTAAAAACTTACTTACATTAATTAATCTTGCTTGGTGAATCATTAATTAATACTCATGTTCAGGATTCATGAATAGGTATATTAAGTAACCTTAAGCGCACCCATGGTTAACATAGGGGAAAAGGCTCCTGACTTCGAGCTCCTAGACACAGACCTAAAGGTAAGGAGGCTAAGCGACTTCCTAGGTAAAGGGAGGCCTGTGGTTATCTTAACGTTCCCTGCAGCCTTCAGCCCAGTATGCACAAAGGAGTTGTGCACAATAAGGGATAACATGAGCCTACTGAATAAGGCTAATGCCGAGGTGATCGCCATAAGTGTTGATCAACCATGGACGTTAAAGGCCTTTAAGGAGGCTAATAAGTTGAACTTCACATTATTAAGTGACTTTAATAGGCAATTCATTGAAAAATACAACCTGGTGCTTGAGGATCTGCTTGGCTTAAAGAAGCTGGCTAAGAGGGCGGCATTAATACTTGATGAGCAGGGTATAGTTAGGTATAAGTGGGTTAGCGATGATCCGAGGAATGAACCACCCTATAAGGAAATCCTTAATCTTGTTACCGCTATGAACGTTAGCAAAAGCGGTGGGTGCGGTTAATCCCACAGATTTACTGAGGATTGTTAAACTATAGTAGCTCATTGGCCTGTATCCTTGATGTAAATGCAGCCCTCTGATTCTTGATTAACTTGAAGGCATAATAACATTGGCCAAAAAGCTGTATGTAAAATTAACTGTAGGAGGTGCCGCTTGTAATGCATGATGTTGGGCATTTTTACTTTGGTGATAAGGGAATGGGACTTAATACATAACAGTAACGCATATAAGCACCTTATAGATAGTAAATTCGTAATGGATAGTGTTATTGTTGAGGAGTTTAGCGGTGGTGTGGAGAAGTCTAAGGTTTACTCAATGGTTAATGGAAAGCTTATTGAATTATCCTTCAACAGGATGGTTAGTACTGGCTTAATTGAGTTTAAAATAGCTACCATAACCCCAGTTAATGAGGAGGAGTTCTCCATAATAGCCCCAGCGGTTGGTTCATTAGGTTTCTACGCTGATTATGTTAAGGATTCAAAGATGGCTGTCCTAATACCATCAGTAACGCTTAAGGGTATTAAGAGTATTAATGATTTAAAAATCCTGCTGAATGCATTAAGTGAGCTTATAGAGGAGATGTCATACATGACTAACACCCCCATTTCAAACATAGAGATTGCCTTAATGCTTAGTAGTAATGGCTGGTTAGTTAGCGGTAATAATAACGAGGCCTACAAGGCCATTAGGGTTGGTGACGTAGCTTCAGCAATATCAATAAACCTAAGCAGTGGATTAACCACAGGCTCAGCTAACGTAAATATCAGCATAATTGGTAAGATAAGGAATAGTGAATGCATTGTGAAGGGTATTTCTGAACTTGGTTTAAACAATATTGAGAATTACGGCTACATGATATTGGCCAGTGGATCAATAAGGACCCTTGGCTTATTAACCATATTAACTGATAAGCTTGAGAGCGCTGTAATCAGGGTGATTAATGAGTGCAACCACCTTTAGGTAACGTAATAATGGTAATAATAATGATGGAGGCTTTCTTAATAATGGTGCTGGGTTACATGATGTATGATGTTAAGGCCAGGTTAACTAAAGGAATGCTGAAGGTAATTAATGATGGTATTAAACTGGATTCATCACCCATTAATGATAGTAGGCCAAGGCTTAACACTGATGAGGTTAAGGTTCTTAAATACCTAATGAATAAGGGTAAGCCGGTTATTCAGTCAGTTATAGGTAAGGAACTTAACATACCTAAGTCGACGCTCTTCAGGATAATTAAGAGGTTAAGTGAATTAGGATTAATTAACGTTGAGAAGAGGGGTAAATATAATTACGTTTATATTCAACGAACCCAAGATGTCTTAAGTATCCTTAAGTCAATTAATGAAAATTCCCCCGAAGGCTAATAAAGGCTCCTACCCCTGGCGTAACCAAGCACATCCCTAATATACCTATACAGTAATGGATCCACCTCACCCCTCTCACCAATCCTAAGTAATGCCATTATGAACCACCTTTTAACCTCATCACTAACCTTAGATAATTTATCAGCAACGTAAAGCGGTATTGGGTAATTCTCCCTACTCATCATTAATGATACAGCCCCCAATACCTCTGGATTCCTGACTACATTCTCACTGGCTTCAACGTAAACAGGAGGGCTACCGGCATTAGCCTGCATGTAAAATCCCACTACTCCACTTCTTACATTCACTGGTGTTGTTATTAAAACAGACCTTGAACCATTCTCCCTAAACCTTTCAAATAGGGTGAAGAATAAGGCTACCTCATTAACCTGCTTCTCAATGCTCATTAGCTTACTGGATATGCGGTTAATGCGAACCTCCTTTGTGAAGGATAGTACATAATGCCCAGTACTTAATGCTCTGTTAATTACTGCACTTAACCTACTTGGTTCATTATCATTAAACACCAGTGGCCCATCCATTAGTACTAATTCATAATCCTTCAGCAAATCAACCGCTGAGTTAAACTCCTCAAGCTTAGCAATATCCTCAAGGGCCTCCAAATTATCAACTACTCTTACGATGAACCTGCTTCTTGCATTACTTGGAAGCACTACAGTTGCTACATTTATTAGGCCAACGATCACCCCAAGATACTTTACTGGTATGAAACCTGAATCCACCGCCGCGGTGCTATAGTTATTCGCATTACTGTTGACCTCAATTATAATGTCCTTAATGTTTAAGTTACCAAGTTCAGCGCTTATTTGAGTTAATTCAACTTCACTTAACTTATATACGCCACTTATTAAGGATTCAAGGGTATACAATCTTAATCACCTCATCTATTAAGTTCCTTAACTTATCCTTATTTATTAACATTCCTGAATCAATTATCCCCAGGGTTTCAAGGATCATTAAAGTTTCTTCATCTAAACTTGATGCATCACCAATTTTAAGCGCCTTAACTAGGCCCATTAACGTCTTAGATAAGCCGATGCTACTCCTCTCGATGAGTATCTTCCTACTAATCCTACTAACCGCATCATCAATAAGTGTACTCCTCCAGAGTGTAGTGGCATCCTTAACTAATACCTCAGCCATTGGCCCCATGTATACTTTAGGTACGTAACCTGTCACAATAACACTATTATCAGTTACTTTAACGCAGTCTGTGCTGCAGCATTTAATTGACTTAAGCGTTACATTACCGTAAACCACTGCCCCGCCCCAATTACAATTAATAACATTAATGATGATAGGCGCATTAATGCCTTGGCATGGTTTAAGGCATATTGCCACGTCAACATAGCCGCTGTAATCATCCAGGCACTTAATGAGCCTACATAATCTACTTCCCGGATCACCACCCACAGCTACTATTAATGGTGCCTCACGAGACATAACGCTTCTCCACTAGTTTAGCCCTCCATAAGGCCTCAAGGTAATTAATAACATCTCTGGACTCCATGCCTAGTTCCCTAGCCATAATCACCTCATCAAGGCCAACGTTAGGGCCCATTGAGGCAATGTACCTAAGCATGCTTAACGGCACGTTAAGCTTACTGGCTAATTCACTAAGCCTACTAGTCACTATAGTATTAATGTTAACTAACTCATCAATGCCTGCCTTAAGTTCACTCAAGTTAACTGAATCTAAGTTCGGTGTCTTTAAGTCTTGGTTAATTAATCCCTTATGCTTAAGCCAATTAACTGAATTATATATTTCAGTAGCCTTGGCCTTAACCTTACTAATAATGTCTATTAACCTCCCCCTAGCCTCCTTAACTCTACTCTCATACTCACTTAACACAGTCTCTAAGTCATCTAATGCATCCTTACTCAATAGTTCAATAATTGAATCAGTGATGTTATCCTCAGGCGGTATCTCTTCGCCATTACCTGTTAATTGAAATGCCTTAGTTAATATGAGCGCCATTACCGCATGTTCATGGGCGTAATGAAGTATTGATGCTGAAAGCTCCAGTTCCCTCCTAAGCCTATTAACCTCCTTAGATACGTTATCGTTTAATGACTTTAATGCCTCATAGGCCTTATCAATGCTTAAGCCATTTAGGTTACTCATAGCCCTTATTACTGTTTCCTGAAGTTCCTTAACCTTACCCCTCACGACATCTTTAATTGCGTTATCAACATTAACCTCAGGGTTATTTAGGGAGTTGATTAATGAGTTAAGGTTACTTATGGTATTCTTTATCTCATTAATCAACCTTCCCTCATTCTCCTTAACCTCATTCACCTTATCTTGAAGAGTCATTAGGCTTAAGTTAATTTTAGCCAACCTCTTCAACTCATCCTCAGTGGGGTTACTTATCACTGTTGTAAGTAATTTACACTCCTCCTCAAGTTCCTTAACCTCACCTTGAAGTGTGCTGAAGCCTGTCTGTAAAGTGAGGTTAATGTTGTCAATACTTATTGAGGCACTACCATTAAGTAGCTTAGCTAATTCCCTCACCCTGGAGCATGCTTCATTAACCGCTTCATTGAATTCGCCGTTAATGGCCACTACGTACTTCCCGTTACGTTCAAAAAGTAGGCCCCTTAGCTTCATTAAGTCTATTAGGTCATGCTCCCTGAAGTCCCTCCATAATTGGATAGGGAAGAGCCCCCTTATAACGTACTCAAGCTCCTTCTCATCGATAGGCCTCTTAAGGTTGCTTAGGTAATTCACTAAGGTTGCCTCAACCCTGGATATGCATGGCTTATCCCCACACTTAAAGGCAGGGGGTGTTGATTGATCAATAGTACCGTCAACCCAACCCTTAACCAAACTCCTAATGGCATCCCTCTTACCCTCCCTCCTCCTAGGTAACCCCAGCGTGTATTGAAGAAGCTGATTCCTCAATGAATCCCTGAAGGCGCTGATCCTCTCAATGAACCTAGTGGCGCTTTGAACTTGACTAGCGTACTCACTTGGTATTTTACTGAACTTGGATAAGACGTAAAGGCCTATTAAGACCCCCCTCAACTCCTCCACGTTGTCTGAGCCGTAGTTAATTAGTAGAATCCTTTGGGATGCATCATAAACTCCACACCACTTCACGTTTAGGTTACCTTGAAGCTGGCTTGTTAGTAACTGGTCATTAACAATAAGCCCTATTAAACCATCCACATGCCTAACCTGACCATTAACCCTAACGCCGCAGTTAGCCGCAATGCCTAATGCACCCTCAGGGCTTGTGAGCACTATGTAGGCTAGTCTAGCATCTAAGGCATTATCAGCAATGACTATTCTTAAACCGTCCTGGGTTTTAATGGGCTCGCTCTTAGTTATTATGCTGATTATCCTACTGGCTACGTCAATGGGCTTAGCCATAGCCACTTGCCTTATGAGGTTGCTTAACTCATCAAGGCTACTGGTCTCTGGGTTAGTTAAGCCAAGTAGCTTATCGTGGATGCTTTTCTTAAGTACATAGGCTTCATGAGTTATGAAACCCTCGGCATCAGCTTCCGCTGGAAGTATAACTATCAGCTTAATTCCCTTATCAATTGGCACCGTGTAGTATGAGCCGTACTCTATGGATAGGTTCCTCAAGTCATCGGCAACTATTGGTGGTTTACCGTAAACCATCCTCAGGTTATTAATGGCGCGTAATTCACTGGCATTCTCCGGATTAACTTCAATAACCTTAACCTTCTCAACCAATCCAGTTAACTCGACGCTGGGATTAGCCATAACAGGTATGCCGGATAAGGCTACGTGCATTAGCTCATCGCCATAAGTCCTTAATTCATTAAGCAGGTTGAGGTTAATGTACTTACCTAATTCTGAGGTTAGGAAGCGTATCATGAGGTTTACGGTTAATTGCCCATTATTCTCAACAATCATTTCAAATAACTTGGAGGTTAATTTAATTAGATTCCTGGGTGAAGCCTGCCCATTCTCCATTCTCCTGGCTATTAAGTATATTAACGATAATGATTCCCTATTAAAGGGGTGCAGGGGGTTGAGTTCACCGTCCTTAATAGCCTTAAGCTTCTCTGGGGTTGAGTATGATAGGAGCCTATTCTCAATAATCGCCTCATAAAGCCAGTAGGGTACCCTATCATCAATGGTAACCTCCTTGAAAACCCTACCCCTGGCTATATCGAAGACGTCAGGCACATTATTCTTCAATATACTATAGTATAATTGGGGGGTGAAGGCCGCTATTATCATTACTCTACTTAAGTCACTTGGCTTCAGGTTAAGTAATGAGGCGTAACTCCTAGGCTCTAAAATAGCCCTAATTAACCCAGTAACCTGCATTATGGAATTCTTAACCTCACTGCTTACCCCACCTGACATTGAGGCTGCCCTAGTTAACTCATCGGCTTCATCAAACATTATGATCATTGGCTTACTGGGGTTCCTATTCATGAATTTACTAATTAAGTAATCCTTAATGTTCATGCTTAGGCTGAGTGCAGCCCTAACAACCTCCACGTTAAGCCCCTTAAGCCTCCCCTCAACATCATCAAGTAAGTCAGACTTGCCGAAACCATATGGACCCACCACAACTAGGAGTATATTATCACTACCCCTTAGGAAGACCTCCACAGCCTTCATAACTTCCCCAACCTCCCTCTCAAGCCCCATGGTAACGTAGCGCCTAACCATAGGTGGGAGCCCACTTGGGTTAAGCGGCCTATCCACGAAGCCTAATGCCTCATAAGGATTCCCCATCTTAAGGGTAGAGTTAAGCCTCCCCTAAATTAAGGGAACAGTTAAATTAATGCACTATAGCCTTAAACCTTCAGCCATTAATCCTCAGGTAATTCACCAATAATGGATCAACAATACTATACTTACCCCACCCAGCCTTCTCCACAAGCCCCTTAGCAATTAATTCACTTAAAACTCTATTAGGCTTCCTAACACCTGCCCTACTCAATTTAATGCCTGCGGCTAATGCTTTAAGGAGTTTAAGTTGATTAGGGTTAAGGCCGCTTAATTCTGACTCCATAATGAGTTTAACCGTTGGGTCACTTAATATGAGGTACTTATCGCACCCACCTTCAATCATCCTTAAGCCAGCTAGGTTAAGCCAAGCCGGGAACCCGCCTGTTAATTCATAAACCTTCTCTAAAATATCCATTGGGCAATCCACACCATTCTCCATAAGCCCCTCCCTTAAGAATGATATGCTGGTATCCTTATCAAAGGGCTTTAATTCAATAACCCTAAAGAAGGCGAAGAAGGGTTGATCACTCCTGCTCAATAAATCCCTCATAATACCCACCTCCGACCCGGCAATAACGTACTCAACCATACTATGGGATTGCCAAACCCTCCTCATTATCCTTAACACATCCGGATACGGTTGCTTAAGGAACCTAACATACTGAAATTCATCAAAGGCAATCACCATATTCTTACTCAACTCCTCAGCAATCCTTTGAGGCATTTGGAGGAATTCATCCAGTGCCTTAATCATGTTAACCTTATAATCAACTACATCAGTGTAAAGCTTAACATAGAAGTCCAATCCATCAAACCTAACCCCAGCCTCCCTCACTGCACCAAGCAGTGCATGTAACGCATCCCTAATGTTAATTAAGCTTACCTTCAGCCTAAGCCTAATCGACTTCTTAACCACCTCAGTGAGTATGCTACTAACGTAGAGGTCAATAAATTGCCTAATACTCCTAACCCCCTCCAGGGATACTTTAACGGTTACTACATTTTCATTATCAATTAGTTTAAGGGCAACATTCATTAATGATGACTTCCCTATCCTCCTATAACCTATTACTGCAATTGGTTGCCTAACC
>NZ_DAXS01000016.1:0-38828 GCF_002506515.1 Caldivirga sp. UBA161 | reverse complement strand
TTACCGGTACCGGGTTAAATACCTTACCACACCCTACGGCTCCTCCAATTGAGTGAGGTTATTGATGTTGTGTTTAAGGGAAATGGTACTTATGGTAAGCCTTATAAAGCGCCTTAGCCTCCCAGCATATGATGCATATTAGTGAGTTGCCGTATTATGTTAAGTGGTTCATTATGGGGGTTGTGATTGGTGTGGTTGCTGGTTTATCAGCCTTAACCTTCTACTTAGCGCTTAAGTTCATGGAGTTCATATTCATGCTGAAGTTGGTTGGTTACGAAATACCTGAACCCCTTGGTGAAGGTGGTTCATTAAGCTATATATTCCATGTGGGGCACGTTTGGTTAATACCATTATCAACAATGCTCGGTGGCCTATTGTCGGGGCTCATAGTCTACACATGGGCGCCTGAGGCTGAGGGTCATGGGACTGATGCTGCCATAAATGCCTTCCATAGGCTTCAAGGTAGGATTAGGAGGAGGATACCGCCAATTAAGTTAATTGCCTCGGCAATAACCATTGGATCCGGTGGTAGTGCCGGTAGGGAGGGGCCTACGGCTCAGTTGAGCGCCGGCATTGGTTCACTTATAGCTGACTTATTAGGCTTGTCCACTGAGGATAGGAGGATTGCTGTTGCCGTGGGTATTGGGGCTGGTATTGGTTCAATATTCAAGGCACCAATAGGTGGCGCAATATTGGCTGCCGAAATACTTTATAAGAGGGATTTTGAATCTGAGGTTCTCTTCCCAGCCTTAGTAGCCTCAGCCGTTGGTTATGTAATATTCAGTTCCGTGGTTGGCTTCACGCCAATATTCGGCTACTACATTGGCGTATTCAACCCACTAAGGCTGCCCCTATACATAATGCTTGGCGTAATTGACGGCTTAATGGCGGTACTCTACGTGAAGACTTTTTACACAGTGCATGACTCCTTTAAGAGGTGGAGGGTTAATAATTATGTTAAGCCAGTTATTGGCGGTGCAGTGACTGGGTTAATTGGATTATTAGCCCCGGAGGTCTTGGGCACGGGTTATGGCTGGCTGAACTTAGTGGAGTTTAATAGGGTTAATGCATTCATATCTCCAATAGTGGCGCTGCCACCATTAGTAATCTTAGTAATGCTCCCCTTCCTTAAGATAGTTGCAACATCATTCTCAATAGGCTCAGGGGGTAGTGGTGGCGTCTTTGCACCAGGCATAGTAATTGGTGCATTCACAGGGTTTAACATTTGGTTAATCTTCCACCACCTAATACCCGGCCTAACCCCTGATCCAGCCCCATTCGTGATAATAAGCATGCTAGCCTTCTTTGGGGCAGCAGCTAAGGCGCCATTGGCTGTAATGTTCATGGTTATTGAAATGACAGGCAGCTACCAACTACTGCCCGGCGCAATGATTGCCGTAGCGGTAGCCTACTTAATATCAGGTGACTACACGATATATAGGGCCCAAGTACCCACAAGGAGGGATTCACCAGTCCACGCTGATGAGTATAGGGAACCACTCCTAATGGAGATTAGGGTAAGTGAATGTAGGTTAATTAAGGAACCAGTAGCCCACATTGATGAGAACACATCTGTAGTCCTCAATAGGATGCTTAGGTATAGGTATACGGCATTACCCGTAATTGACACTGGAGGTAAGTTCATTGGTGTGGTTAACCTTCACGACATTAGTGGGGGTAAGGGTAGGGTGCGTGATTACGTGAAGGCAATGCGCTACGTAACGCCTGAGTCCACGTTATATGATGTAATGAGCCTAATGAGTGAGGCAGGCACCACGTGGGTACCTGTTGTTAATGATGGCGTGTTCCTGGGGCTATTAACCATTGAGAACATGAATAAGGTTTACACAGATAAATTGAGGGCTACGAGGCAGCTTACTCAGCAATTAACGCGTACTGAGTCAAGTAATTGAGGTTCATCTTAAGGCTTATAAGTTAGTGTGGTGGAGTTTAGTTAGGTATGGGCTTCGTAAAGGTTAAGGCTATTGCGTGAAATACAGATAAGCCCAGTGAAGTAAGGAAACTGGGGCTCCTCGTGGATACGGGTCAGTATACTCTGTATTACCCACCAAACTAATGAATTAGTTGGATATTAAACCCATGGGGGTTAGGAGGTTTAGGCCTGCTGATGGTGAAGTCATTGAGAGGAGCGTTTGTGTGATTGATATTGAGGTTCAGGGGATTAGTGTTCATGCAATAGCCGTATTCGGTAGTGATGACGTATACCTATTAGGTTCGCCCCAACTCTACCTCCAGTTTATTGATGCCTAAGGAATACCCCACCTCAAAGAGGTAAGGCTTCCTGAGGATTGTGGCGATTACGTTGAAAGCCTCACTGCTCATTATGAGCTGACCTCCTCCCGTTCTTAAGGGTNNGTGGTTTATTGGTTTTGTGTTTTACTGCCTTCGTCCTCATTGCCTTACTGCTAGTGGCTTTTAGTCGCCTCTACTCGCCTAAGTGATGGATTATGGATTGGGCTCCAACTAATTACCCCCACACCTCACCATAAATGGCAAGGCCTACAGTTCCTCTTGCCATATATAATATTTATGTAATCCAAACCCTAGCCTTCCTCAGAACCTCAATGAAGTCCTCAAGGTCTAGGCCAGATAATTTCTGCGCAAGCCTTAAGCCCCTGTCTCTATGAATAGTACCACGGCACTCCTAACCCTAGGTGGTAGTGAGTTTATGTATCCCCAATCAGCCTTAGCTCCTCTAATCCTCCTAGTCTCTTCCTCCCTTTCTCTTAACTCCTTAATGATGTTCTCGATACTCATTACTTATAGTTGAACCCAAGCTCAGTTAAAAACTTAAGGTTAATAAAGTCTATTCATGCACAGCCTAAATGGGGACTCCATTTGTATCTCCTATGAAGGGACCCATGCTCCTACAAAGCTTAATATAGACAATGATTACTGGTTCATAAGTTTCCATTGAGGCCACAGCTATACCCATAAGCACTGGTGGGAGGTATATGTATTGCAGGCCGTAGGAGGATAGAAGGGCGTAACCAAGTGTAGTCTCGCTGGCCATTAGGTAAAACCTAGGAAAGCTAAGTCCCCTTGTAGTTCTCATTTTTAATTCTTCCAAGATCTAGCTGAAAAATTGAGGGGAATCCCAGGAAGATTCCGTAGAGATTGAAGATAGTGTAAATTTTTATGAAAAACGTGGAGAGGAGGAAATAAGAATACTTCCAAGCTAAGAATCTAAGGCTTTTAGATGGTAATAGGGTAAGTTTTGAGGGTGAACCCTTCATACCGCAATTACCATCTGTTATAATCTTTATAAGTTTACAATTTACGCAAGGTGTTTTAGATTGGGGAGTGCTTATTAACTCTCCATAATTAAACTGAAGACTGCATGATGGAAGGGGCACTCGATTTTATCATCGTAAACTTTCGCATTGTTTAAAGGCCTCTTCTTATGTGGGCATCCGGCTAGCCAATAGTAATTTACCCCCATCTTTATTATAAATCATTACGGGATAACCTTTTATTTGCGTGAAGGTTATCATAAGGGAGTAGCCTAAAGGAGTGGCTTATATACCTCACGGTATAGGTAATTGGCTTAAGATAAAGAATCATCCGATTAATTTTCTTTAAGTTAGGAAAATTAAAGCAGGTAGCAATATCTACGGCATCATTCATTTATATTATATACCCTATTAGAAATTATGCACAAATAGAATGTTTTATGATCCTTCCTGAGTTTCTGTGCACGTATTTCAACACTGGTGTTAAGCATGCCCTAGTATAGTTCTGGGAATGTATTATAAATAGAGGGTGCTTTACGTTATTGACGTAAGTAATAGGTAATCCATTTTTCATGAACTCTACATCCTTACCCATGAATTAGGTATAAAGTTCTTGAAGAATGAGTCAAGTAAATGATGCAGTTGATGCCGTTGAATTGCTTGATTATTACCCAGTTAGAGCTGGGGTAATAAAAATTTAAAAGTTCTCAATGAGCGGCAATGAAGTGGTGAGTATGGGCTCCACGTCAAGATTATTAATAACTGTATCAGTAATCGCAGCCGTAATTACTGCTTCAGTGCTTGCCGTTACCCTACCGAGGCTCCTCATAGGCAATAAGGCAGTGAGCACAGTTAACGGTGCTGTGGTTGGTGATTTTGCAGTTAATAATGAATCACTACTAGTTAACATCAATATTCCAATATATGTTATTGGCCCATCATCATTGGTGCATAGGCTTGTTGGCTTAGGTATCGCTGAATCGCTCATTAGGCCAGTGAACATTAGTCAACTACCTAAGTTGCCGAATAATGGTGTTATTATTATTGATTGGTCAGTCATTAAGCCAAGTGTGATTGCCAGTGATTCGGGGAATAAGGTTACGGTTAATTTAACTGGCTTAGTTATTCGTAGTTTAGCTGGTGCTATCGCTAGAGGTGATGTTATTGGTGTTTACGCCAATGGTAGCGGTGAAGGCACTATTGACTTTATACTAGCCTACTCATGGGCATTGGCATCAAGCAATAGGCTACTGCTTAACCCTAGGGAACCAAGCAACCACTACCTACTAGCATACCCAATAATACCAGTAAACACCCATGAGGCGGCAGTATTTATTGTGAAGTGGGTTAAGCCAAGTGGATTAATAATAGGCCCAGTGTACTTGAATCAACTACCTAGGGTTATATTAAACATGATGCAGGGCACAGTAACAACCACAGCCAACAGTAGTACAGACCCTGATGATCCATGTTATGAGACGTATACGGACTATAATTTTAACTCAAATTCAGTACCCGGCATATACGTAAGCAGTAACGCTACATTCATATGGGCAGCACCAATGCTTTACTCAGAGGGCTCATACTACTCTGGCATACCAAGTTATTCTGATGGTAATGGTACATACTACTGGGATACTTGCCTAGTGGTGAGTAATATTGTGTATGGTACTGAGGCGCCTTCACTCCCCATGGGTGTCATTGGTTATGAGAAGTACTTTGAGTCCTCAACAATGTACAATAATGATGGTTATGAAGCCTCCCAGTTAGGGACCATTGATTATTACTACGGTTACCAATTATATAGTGATGGTGTAACCAATGCATTAGTCGGCGACCCAAGTGGTGGGGAATTCAGTACAAGCTCATGGAACCCACCACCAGCGAGTAGCGCAACTAGTTATGAAATATTCCTTGGCCTAGAGTTTGCGGTGGAGAATATAGCCCCGTTTATTGGTGTGGAAATAACATTGCCCCCGGGTACCAGTGAGTCCATTAGTGGTTCGCAAAACCCATCGGCAGTCACGAGCCTACCAAGCGTACCCACTATAGAGGTATCTAACATCACTTGGATATTCAACATAGGCCAGAGTGCTGATAATGAGGGGTTCCCGAACTCCTTCCAGGACATAACGCCAGCCGGTGTATTTCTGCCTAATTTCCCATCTTCATCACCTGATGTTGCTGTGTTTAATGTTGATTTGGGGAATACGGCTGTCACTGCTGTTGAATCCCAGTACCCGTGCCTTTACGATGTTTACCAATACCTTTGGGTTAAAGCCACATGGAGTATTAATGTAATCCCACAATCAAGCAGTACAGTAAGCCTAACAGCATCAACCATAAGCGTGAATACGCCACTAAACACATACATAACGGGAATAACATCATACACAATACCCGTAACATGCACTAGCCCCAGTTAATGCAATCCACCACACTATACCCTACCACCTTAGTTAACCAGGCTAATAAGGTAATCATTAGGATACCGTTAAGCACAATAATATTGCCAATAATTGGCAATAAAAAATCACTCATGGAATACTGGAGCTAATGCACTAGATATTAATCAACGGCAAGCAGTATATAGAATTCACCATCATTAACACTAACCCAATCCCCATGTTAGCATTAATTACCCCTTCATTATAGTAAATTCATTAAATAATGCCCGTATTAAAGGCTAAATCCATAAAACTTGAAGTTCCCTGTAACTGATCAAAGTACTAATACTTAATTAGGCGGCATTTACTACATGTATATGGTACTCCCTAAGGATGAAATTACTAAGTCATTGCCACACAGCTGGAGGTTAGAGGATAAGTACTAAGTACATTGTTAGGGAACTGGAATTCAAAATCTTCATGGATTGCATAGCGTTCGTAAATGAGGTAGCTCAATTAGCTGAAAGGGAGGGGCATCACCCAGACATGATCATAGTATGGAAACGCCTAACACTAAAATTAACCACGCATAGTAAGGGAGGAGTAACACAACTGGATGTAGAGATGGCTAGGAAAATAAATGAATTATTAAGTAAATGGCAAGATAAGGTGCAAAGCCCAGCCTTATAGGGCTTAACGAATCAATTTAATAAAACACATGATTTATTACCATTAATGGAAGAATATAAGTAATGCTTTACCTTCATAAGAGGGTAAGGAAACCTCACAAGAAAAAGGAAGCCCCACCTCTTTGAAGCGGGGTGGTTTTAAACTTCAATGTAAGATAATATTATAGAGCTAGTGTACGGTAGCACTACACGGTTAACACTACACTTATTGATTCAGTGACCTTACTAAGCTCCTTAACGAATTTACTCATGTTCTTAATTAGCCATTATTACACTACTTAATGCCTTCACGAGAGTTCGACTCTCATTGCGACTAGTAGCCGCTTTTGATGGCTATTGATTGCTCAGCCTCACTACTTCCCTTCCCTTTCCGTGTATGGGATTGGCCCTCTTCTGGGCTATGTGTCCCCTCCCACAGCCACTCATAGGCTAACCACCGATGCCTTAAGCATTCACTCCTCAGGTAGGAACCTCTTGATTATGGCGTAGTATAGTGTTACCGTGAAGATTGCAGTGAACACAAGTGGTATTAACGTGTTCAGTAATTGGATTATTGGTATGCCAGTGTTACTGTATATGAATAGGTATGGGTACCTGGAGCCTTTGGATTAACCCTACCCCATAGGTGCCAGTAGATGGCTATGGATGGTATACTCACCGATATGCCTACCAAGGCAATGGCCACTGGATAGAAGTAAACCCTCATGAATATTACTGTCATTGATGGGAATAAGCCAGCCATGAATACAGTAAGTATAGTACCCCACACGCCACCAAACAGTTCAGTAACAACCATTAACCTAAACATATCCCTAGCAGCAACCTCAAGGCCAGTATCATTATGTAGGTAAGCTATGTACCTGGTTATCACAGTGAGTACCGTAGCCCCAATAATCACATTAACAAACACTAAATTCATCTCCAGGGCAAAGCCAAGCACTAGAAATAAAGGAGCACGATGAATTAATGAGAAATCATGGGCTAGATAGGCATACCGCATCAGCCTACCTAATAGCCCTAAAAGGACTCAAACAACCATAACAACAGCTTCTGCCCCAATTAATTCCCTAATCCTATTCAGTAGGCTTGGCCTCGTGGCTACGTAATACATGGCAAATGCACCAGCAATGGCTATTGCAAGCAGTATAGCCACCACAAAAATAACGAAGCCAAGCGTTATTGTATCGCTGGCGGCAACTTCATTCGTAGTTATTAACCCATATACCGTCCATGGTTGCCTACCAATCTCCCTAGCCGCCCAACCGGCTGTGGCGGCTATGGCTGATAAAACAGCCATTGCTGAGGCTAGGAAGGGCATTACATTATCAGAACCTATTAACATGCCTAGTATTTTATTGTTTATGAAGTCCGTTATTGCCGATAATACAGGTACTTTAACCAAGTACGTGAATAATATAAGTACAGCCGCTATGGCTAATAATATTCCTGCGCTAATCATAGTGTAGTAGGATGCACTAACTAATGGAGCCATTGGCTCTATTGAAAGAACAGCGGCTTTACAGTTCTGAGCCAGTGTTACGTTAGCTAGTGGTCCAAGGTAACTGAGCATTCTTGGATCAAGCTTACCGTAGAGTTCACCAAAGGTTATATTGCCCAGGGATGCGCATTGATTTAGGTAGTATTGAAAGCCGTAGATCAGGTGGTGTGGGTTACCATAGGCGAACAATGCCTCTATCGGGTCATAGTACTCGTAGCCATAGGCGCCTTGGCCACTTGTTAATATTGTTAATGCAGTGAATTTAAGTGGCTGGTAGGTAACCACAGTATCACCCATGAAGTGCCCAATGACTATTGGCTCCACAAGGAGCACTATGGTGAGTACCCAGAGTAATGGCTTCAGTAATTTAATGTACTTACCATCCTTAGTCTTGAAGAACCTTATTGATAAGGCTAGGGCCACTGCACCAACCCCAATGGCGTAGGCTGCTAATAGTGTGCAATGTAGTTGCTATGGCGTCTGGATTAACCATTAGTAGCCATGGATTAGTGAAATATGTACCCACCAACGATGTGAAATTAACGCTTGTTAAAGCAAGTGAACCAGTGCCATCAATGGTGTAGTGGAGGAGTAATACAGCTAAGTTAAGAGTTGCAGTTATGTTTGCGGCATTTGGACCATAGGTTGGTAGGAATGGGCATAGTGAATGCGGTATTTCCCCATCCCCAAGAGGCATTTATTCAAGTGCTTGCAGTGATTTTTCATTGGGTGGTGTGTTTAATAAGGGGGGATAGTACCTAAGCCTATGCCTATTAAGAAGGCCCTTAATGCGCTTGATTTAGTGGCTATAGCCACTGAGCTTAATGCCGCATTGGGTGGTGGGAGGGTGATTAGGGTTTATAGGCTTGGCGATTCGCATTACTTTAAAGTTAGGGCATCCGACATAGCATACCTCATCGCTAACCCAAGGAGGATTAGCCAAACCTGGAGAATACCTCAAAACCTATCCCCTAGCCCCCTTAGGAAGTTTATTGAGGATTGCGTAATCAATAGGTTTGAGGCTAATTTAGATAGGGTAATGAGTATTGACTTAAATTGCGGTAGGCTCATTATTGAATTAATACCACCCTTCAACATGGTTTTCACAGTTGATGGTAAGGTTAAGTGGCTTCTACATGAGTATAGGGGTAAGGATAGGGAAATTAAGATTGGTTCAACTTACAGTGAACCCCCAAGGAGGTTCCTGGATCCAAGGTTCTTTGATAATTTACTTAAGTTAAGTGAAAAAGTTGGCCTAAGTGATGAAGCCTTAGCTAAGGGCCTTGGATTAGGTATTGATTGGGCTAGGGAAGTTTGCACCAGGTCAGGGTGCAGTGACTTAACCCTAATATGGGGGAGTATTAGGGGTATTCTTGAGGCTCTTCACTTAGGTAGGCTTAAGCCAGTCATATATGCTTCACCATCATACGTATCCCCCATACCCTTCCACTCAATCAAGGGTGAATTCAGGAGGGTTGAGAGCTTCAATAGGGCTGTTGATGATTACTTCACTTCAATTGAGGTTGAGAAAGTTGCTGAGGAGAAGGTTAAGGGTATTGAGGATGAGATTGCTAGGCTTGAATCATCCATTAAGGAACTTGAGGATACTGTAAGCAGGTACTTAAGGGATGCAGAAGACCTTAGGAGGAGGGGTGAATTAATCATGAGTAGGCTTTATGAGTTCAGTGAACTCCATGAGGCGCTACTACGCACCTACATTATTGATAAGGATTCCTTCAAGGCTAAGGTTAAGGGTATTGAGTATGGCAGCATTAAGGTGATTGACTATGACCCATTAAGGAAGGCAGTGAAGGTTATGGTGAATAATAGTGAGGTTGAATTAACATTGGGGGAGAGTCCTGGGGAAACAGCTACCAAGTACTTTGAGGAGGCTAAGAGGCTTGAGAAGAAGGCTAAGGCAGCTGAAGTTAAGTTAATGGAATTGAGGGGTAAGGTAAGTGAATTAAGAAGCAGGGTTAATGAAACCACCGAGGAGGCTAGGGCAACGGTTAGGTTTGTGGCTAGTAGGGAGTGGTTTGAGAGGTTTAGGTGGTTCATAACCAGTGGTGGTTCACCAGTCCTAGCTGGTAAGGATGCTGGGCAGAATGAAGCCCTTGTGAAGAGGCACATGAATCCATGGGACCTCTTCCTGCACGCTGATGTTCAAGGAGGCCCAGTGACTGTAATTAAGGTTATTAGGGGCCAGGAAGTTAAGCAGCAGGACTTAATTGAGGCGGCTCAATACGCCGCCGCCTACTCTAAGGCCTGGAAGCTTGGGGCTAATTCATTAGACGTCTACTACGTTAAGGGTGAGCAGGTTAGTAAGAAGGCACCCAGTGGTGAGTATTTATCTAAGGGCGGCTTCATGATATATGGGCAGAGGGGGTGGATTAGGGGTGTTGAGTTAATTATTAGCGTGGGCTTAAGGATTGATGGTGACGTAATTAGGCTTGTATCTGCACCACCAACGGCCATTGGTTCACTGGCCAATTACTACGTTACCCTTAAGCCAGGTAATGGTGAGAGGAGTGAGGTTGCCGGCAGGATTAAGGAGCTCCTAATTAAGAAGCACCCTGAGGCTAGGCAAATACCAGTGGAGCATGTTATAGAGCATGTGCCAGGGCCATCACTTATAATTGAGTCCAATGAAGGCAATCCAATTACCTGGGATACTGTTAAGGGGATTTTCAGTAAGGTTGCTGGTTAAGTTGGCTTAAAGGGCCTAGTCAGTAAATCCCTATTCAACTCTACACCAAAGCCGGGTTTCCTACTGAGCTTGACTCTACCATTCTGGGGAATAGGCTCATCCCTCAGGATTGGGTAGAATTGAGGAACAACCTTAGTGGCATCTGGGGATACGACTATGTATTCGGCGAATGGGCTATTAACCCTAGTCACTATGAAGTGGTAACCATATACGCTTGATCCATGTGGAATAACCCATGCCCCATAGGCCTCGGCTAATGCCGCAATCTTAATCATAGGCGTCACACCGCCAACCCATGTTATGTCTGGCTGAATAACATTAACCCTGCCAAGTTCAAGAAGTAGCCTAAACCCATGCACCGTGGACTCATGCTCACCACTAGCTACTAGGGTTGGTGGAGCAACGTTAGCTAATGCCCCATAGGACCAGTAATCATCAGGAATGAATGGTTCCTCAATCCAGAATAGGCCATAGGGCTTAAGCTCACTTAATAGCCTTTGAGCGTAGGGTAAGTCCAAGCTCATCCAGCAATCATACATTAGCAAGAAGTCATCGCCAACCCTTTCTCTAGCCTCCTTGAAAACCTTCACGTTCTCCCTTAATCCCTCAATACCGTCAGCCGGTCCATGAATTAGAGGTAATTTACCGCCTATGAAGCCGAGTTTCTTAGCCACATCAGGCCTTGGGCCAGTGGCGTAGAAGGTTAATTCATCCCTAACAGGTCCACCAAGTAAGTCATATACAGGTAGGCCCCTAACCTTTCCCATTAAGTCCCATAGCGCTAGGTCCACGGCTGAGATAGCATTCATAACTATCCCCCTCCTCCCATAGTATATTGTCGCCTTGAACATTTGATCCCAAGTCTTCTCAACCTCACCAACATACTTACCCACTACGAACTTAGATAAGTGATTTTCAATTATCCAGGCCGCTGGATAACCACCAGTACTTACACCGACCCCAACCTCTCCATCACTTGACTCAACCTCAACAACCACTGAACCCAGTATGTTAATTCCCCAGGAAGCCCTACTGGCCCTATACTCAGGGTATATTGAAATGGGGGTTGCTATGTAGCCCAGTATCCAGTGTTCACTGGATTGGTCATGGTAATCAGCACCGCCACCCTTAACCACGTACGCCCTAACTTCCTTAATCCTCTTAGGTTCAATTGATGCATCAATCCCACTCACTTCACTCACCTGGGGTTAACATTACCTTAACGTACTTAGTCTCAGCCCCAGCTAACTCAGTGAATGTTTCCTGACCCCTCTCAAGAGGCCTAATGTCAACCCAGCCCTCCCTTGGGTCAAGTAACCCAGCCTCAATTATATTCACGGCTCTGCGGAAGTCCTCATCAGTGTAGGAGAAGGATCCCTTAACCTCTATTTCACTCCTAACAATTAGGTTCCCCGGTATTGAAGCCTCATTATCATGTAAACCAACAAACACTACCCTACCACCCCTACGTACGGCATTAATGGCTAGCCTCCTAGTATCCGTTGACCCAACGGCATCAATAACGGCATCAAAGCCCTCAGGGTAAAGCTCCCTAATGGTCTTCAAAGCCTCATCCCCACTGGTGTTTAGTGTTTTTGAGGCACCCCATTTCCTAGCCCACTCAAGCCTATGAGCATTAATGTCAATTGCTGTGACATCCTTAATGCCGCCTGCGTTAAGTAACTTAATCGCCAATGAACCCACTGGTCCAGCGCCAATAACCAGTACTGAATCCCCTAGGCTAACCCCAGATAACCTAACAGCCCTTAGTGATGTTGCTAAGGGCTCAGCCAAGGCACCCTTAATTGGGTCGCTTACGGGATATAGGTTATCCGCAGGTACTGCAACATACTCAGCATAGGCCCCTGGGTAATCAATACCTATTATCTTCCTCATTAAGCATAGGTTCTTCAGCCCACTCCTACAGTACCTACAGTGGCCGCATCCAATTATTGGGTTAACAGTGAAGAGTTTACCAATGTATTCCCTAGGTACCCCTGGTCCAGCCTCCTCAACAATGCCTGTGAACTCATGACCCATTATTAACGGCGGCTTACGAAGTTCATTCTTACCTAGGAATCCACCAACATCTGAGCCACATACACCTGTGTACTTAACCCTCATAATGACCCAGCCAGGTTGAGGAATTGGCTTAGGAACATCCTTAACCTCCATCCTACCGACAGCAGTCCAAACAAGAGCCCTCATGAATAAATTTAACAAACCCTAGGATTTAAACATACCAGCGAACCCGTTTACAATTAATACGCAGTGGCAAGGGGGAGTAGAGCCAGCGGCCTCTAAACCTGTTAAGCGGATTCGTTAAATAACCGGCTCTGGGTTAAATAGTATGGTTCACGGCTTAAGAATTATTGATGCTAGGGTTGAGTTCACGGTTAATCCCCTTGGTATTGATGAGGGTAGGCCTAGGTTTTCCTGGGTTCTTGAACATGAGGAGAGGGGGCAGTATCAATCAGCCTATAGGGTAATAGTGAGTAGCAGCCTTGAGAATGCAATTAAGGGTGTTGGGGATGTGTGGGATAGCGGTAAGGTTGATTCAAGGGATCAAGTCATTAAGTATAATGGGCCACCCTTAAGCAGCTTCACTAGGTATTACTGGAGGGTTAAGGCATGGGATTCAAGGGGTGTTGAGGGGGATTGGAGTGATGTTCAATGGTTTGAAACAGCAGTGCTTAAGCCTGAGGAGTGGGGTGGTAAGTGGATTGGTGGGGGTCAATTACTGAGGAGGAGTTTTAGCATTGAGGGTAATGTTATTGAGGCTAGGGCCTACGTAACTGGGTTAGGTTACTATGAGCTTAGGATAAATGGTGAGAAGGTTGGGGATAGAGCCCTTGACCCACCCTGGAGTGAGTACGATAAGACAGTCTACTACAGCGTATATGATGTGACTAATCTAGTTAAGAGTGGGGAAAACACCATTGGCCTAATACTCGGTAGGGGGAGGTATGGGCCTGTTTCACCTAATCGAGCTCAAATACCAGGTCTCAAGTATTATGATGAACCTAAGGCAAATGCAATGATTAGGATTAAGTTGAGTGATGGGTCAGTAATCACGATTAATACTGATGAATCGTGGAAATGCCTAAGTAAAGGCCCCATACTCTACGATGATATATACAATGGGTATAGGTATGATGCTAGGCTGGAGCCTTACGGCTGGGATAAGGCAGGCTTCAATGACTCCAATTGGGTACAATGCAGTGTGGTTAAGCCACCAGGTGGTAAGCTTAAGTCAACTGCTGCAATCCCTGGGACTAAGGTTAAAGGCACCTTAAAGCCGATGCAGTACTATAATCCAAGGCCTGGGGTTTATGTTTTTGACTTTGGCCAGAACATAACTGGTTGGGTTAGGTTGAGGGTTAGGGGGAGTAGTGGTGTTGAGGTTAGGGTTAGGCATAGTGAGGTCATTAACCCTGATGGGTCGCTTAATGTTGAGAATATACGTGGCGCTGAGGCTACTGACACGTACATATTAGGTGGCAGGGGTGTTGAGGTTCTTGAACCCAAATTCACTTACCATGGCTTCAGGTATGCTGAGGTAACCGGTTACCCAAGTGTGCCATCTATTGATGATGTTGAGGCAGTTATTGTTCAAACGGACTTTGAGCCAACTGGATCAATTGCGGCGTCAAGTAAAATAATTAATGATATTCACAGGATTACTTGGTGGAGCCTAAGGGCCAACCTGCTTAATGGTATTCAGACGGACTGCCCACAGAGGGATGAACGCATGGGCTGGCTTGGGGATGCTTGGTTATCCTCAGATTCAGCCGTATTCAACTTCAATATGGTTAAGTATTATGAGAAGTTCATTAGGGATATCATTGATTCACAGAGGGATGATGGTTCAATACCTGATACAGTACCACCATACTGGAACACTTACCCAGCTGACCCGGCTTGGGGTACGGCCTTAATTTACATTCCCTGGCTACTCTACGTGCATTACGGTGATGTGGATATCCTTGAGGAGGCCTATGATGCAATGAAGAAGTGGTGGAATTTCCTTAACTCAAGGGTTAAGGATAATATACTCTACTTCAGTAAGTATGGTGAATGGGTACCACCAGGTAGGGTTTTCTCAATTGAATATTGCCCACCTGAAATATTATCAACGTGGATACTCTATAGGGATACCTTAACACTAGCCCAAATAGCTAAAGTACTTGGCCGCGGTGAGGATGCAAGCTTCTTCACCAAGAGGGCTGAGGAGATTAGGGATGCCTTCAATAAGGCCTTCCTAACCGAACACGGCTACTACTCAAAGTACACAGCCCCAGACGGCACTGTTAGAATGCTTGGTGGTTCACAAACATGCAATGCACTACCCCTATACCTAGACATGACGCCCGGCAATAGGGCTAGTGATTTGGCTAAGGTATTGGCGCATAATATTGAGGTTGATTGGGATAGGCACCTTGTTGTAGGCATATTTGGTGCTAAGTACGTGCCTGAGGTTCTTGTTAAGTATGGTTACGTTGACTTAGCCTATAAGGCTGTTACTCAGGAGTCATATCCGGGTTGGGGGTATATGATTAAGGAGGGTGCGACAACGCTTTGGGAGAGGTGGGAGAAGCTCACTGGAGCTGGTATGAATTCTCATAATCACCACATGTTTGGGAGTATTGATGCATGGTTCTATAGGGATTTAGCTGGGTTAATGGCATTGGAGCCTGGCTTCTCAAGGATAATAATTAAGCCAAACATGCCCAGTGAGTTAAGGCATTGTTCAGCATCATTATATACTATTAGGGGGCTTACCTCAGTTGAGTGGAGTAAGGTTGATGATGGATTAATGGTTACGGTTACAGTACCCGTTAACTCAACCGCTGAGGTTCACTTACCTAAGCTCAGTGAATCAATTGTAGTGAGGGAGGGTGATAAGGTACTTTGGAGTGGGGGTAGAGCCATTGAGGCCAGTGCTGGGGTATTATCGATTAAGGATGCGGGCAACCGCATAATTATTGAGGTTGGTTCAGGAAGGTACGTATTCACTATTAGGATTATTAACTAATGCTGCAATAATCCAAGCCTTTTAAAGTAGGCATACTTCATGTTTACTTTTGATTAATTGCATTGCAGGCTTCAATTAACTTAGGGTAATTAATAGTTATAAGCCTACCTGTGTATTGCGCATTGGCGCATTGAGCCTTAGCGAATGATTCACCCTTAACCCAGGTAGCTAATTCACTGGGTAATTTAATGCGAGCCAAATATCTAGTAATTGATGCATTACCGTAAACCCTAGCCATATAGTCAAGCACCCTATGTATTGCGGATTGATACAGGGTGAAGGCCCTATAGGGGCTGTAGTATGGGTTAAAGTAGTTATGAACATCCTGGGGTGCACCATGCTTAGTTGACATGTAGTAGAAGTGATCACTAACCATGAGTAACCTAACGTAGTTCCTTAAATACTCATCGCCAAGTTCATTAACTAAGCCGTGAAGCATGGCTACTTGATTAAAGGATGTCCACTGCATTTCATTACCAATCCAGGCTGAGGTATCCTTCTCAACGTCAGCCCATGATATTACCTCATTAACATTAAGCTCATATGATGATGGTACATGCTCCTTAACTTCACTTGGCGTTATGAATCTTACGCCGGATTCGTAAGCATGCCTAAACATCCACTTTAGGAACTCGAATATGCCGGACTCCTCAGGCATGTGTTCACCAAAGGTTTCCATATCCAACCCAATCATCACTAAATCACCCCAAGTTGCCCTTAACCAAGTAACGTACTTATCTGCTGTTAATGGGTATTGGTCCCAAGACTTATTCGTAAACCTAAAACCAACATCATCGGAGAGCCTATAATGCCTAAGGAGGAGGAGTAGGCCACTTGGGCTCTTATAAAGGTATGTTGGTTGCCTAAACCCAAGGACCCTCTCCACGCCCTCTGTTAAAGTTACCTTAAACCCCATTTCTGAGAAAACCCTACCAACATCATCACTGTACATGAATTCAGTATTCTGTACGGTAACAGGCCTCTTTCCAGTCAACTCCTCAATTAACTTAACATGCATCATCACCTGCTCCCTGAATTCACCTTCATCAATTAAGTAAGCTAAGGAGTGGTAGTAGGTTTCGGCAACAGGCTCAGCAGCATCATCCCTAATTAAGTTAATTAACTTCTCAAGAACCCCTGGAGCCCACCTCCTCAACTGCTCAATCAATACCCCAGTTACACTAATCGCAAACCTAAATCCATACTCCCTATTAGCCTCCTTAATAATGTCGAGAACCTTACTATAGGACCTGGCTGCAATCCTGTTTAAAATAATTCTATCAAGCTCATCATCAAATAAAAGGTCAAGAGGTTCCATTGATGATTGGTAATGAAGAAGCCTATTAAGTCTCCTAGGTTGATGCATCTCCATGAAGAGGACAACGTTTTTAACCATGTTAAGCACACCCCGCCAGTGGTTTAGTGTTTTATGCAGTATTCAGTAATGCAAGGTTTAATGATTAAGCAGCATCCGCTTATTAAAGTGGTCGCCCTTTTAGGGTCATTACATTAAGGGTAGGGTAATTAAAGTTAATTCACTTTACTTTACCTTCCACATTAATTGGAATTATTGTGACTATACCTGGCTTAATGGAATCCAGTAGATCTATGTTGGAGACTACTATGCCAAGTGGGTTAATCCTAGTTCCTATCTGAGTGTCCTCAGTTGCTAGGATTAACTGCTTAGTATTAGGCCTATAGCATAATTCCCCCCTCCTAGCCTTAACTTCAAAGGTTTCTGGTAATGAACCTAAGTCAAGGGGTATTGTTATCAGTGATCCTATTCTGGTGAATGGGGTTGAGACCGGTAATGCGTTAAGTAACCTAGTTGCTGTTATAGGGGACTTAACCATATCCAGTCTCACCATTACTTCACCATTCTGGAACTTAAGCACTATAGCTTTTGACTGCACATTCACTAACTGTAAGCTCACTATTTAAAAATGCTTAGCCCCATAAATACAGTAATGTGCTGTTAAAGGGCCTCTAGGCTAAATAACGTGAAGCCATGATAATTGAGTTAAAATTAATGTGATTCATTCCGTCCGTCTCTCATCATTCCTCAGGACCAACGCGCTTAATCACCAGTACCGTTAGCTCACTGAATATTTTAAACTTGTGGATAGGTTTAAAAATATGAGTAAGCATCAGTAATGGGGACTCCTCCTGGAGACCTGGGGCCCAGGCCTGTGAAGGGTTAAGGGGCCCCTTTGCTCCCCTCACGCACTCCTATGTATTGATCATTGAGCCTAATGTCTTGTTATTACTAGAAACGTTAATAAGGTAGCCACTCATGTGGTTGCTATTGGGTGGTGTTAATGGGTGCATTAACAATATCAGCCAAGTACCTGATAGAACTTGGCTTTGAGGTACAGGGCACCGTGGATAAACCAGACATAATAGGTGCCTTATTTAGTCAAACAGAGGGCCTACTGGGCTCTGACTTGGATTTAAGGGAACTTCAAAACACCAGTAGGATTGGTAGGATTGAGGTTGAGGTTGAACATAGGGGTGATAAGACAGTGGGTAAGGTTTACGTACCATCAAACCTGGATCACTATGAGACCGCTTTAATAGCGGCTATGCTTGAGACTGTTGATAGGGTTGGTCCATATAACGCCAAGTTCCAGGTTAGCTCCATTAAGGATCTGAGGAGTGAGAAGCGTAAGCTAATAATTGATAGGGCTAAGGAGTTAATTAAGCTCATTGAGAGGGAGACCATACCTGACACTAAGGAGCTTATGGATAAGTTCCTCGGTGAGGTTAAGCAGGGTGAGGTTATGTCATATGGTCCAGAGGGTTTACCAGCTGGGCCTGATGTGGAATCCTCAGATACGGTAATAATCGTTGAGGGTAGGGCTGATGTAATTAACTTGATTAAGCATGGTTATAGGAATGTAATAGCCATAGAGGGGGCAAGTGGTGGTATACCTAAGACTGTTATTGAGTTAAGCCGTAGGAAGACTACAATAGCCTTCACTGATGGTGACAGGGGTGGTGAAATGGTCTTAAGGGAGCTGCTTAAAGTTGCTGACATAGATTACATAGCCAGAGCTCCACCGGGTAAGGAGGTTGAGCAGTTGACGGCTAAGGAAATTGCTAAGGCCCTTAGGAATAAAATGCCTGTTGAGGAGTACATTAATCAGTTAAGTAAGAAGGATAGGCAAATAATTGAGGAGAGTAAGAAGCAGGTTGAGCAGGCTCAAGCACCCTCAGCGGCGCCACCTTCCCCCCAGCCACAGCCTGAATCCACGCAACCCACTCAACCAATTCAGCAAATTCAGGAACAGGTTCAATCTCAGCAGGTTCAAGTTACGCAGCAGGCGCAGGTCATTGAGGTTCCTGCCCAAACCCAGAGCCAGGTTCAAGTGGCTCCTCAACAGTCCACTCAGCAGGTTCCCCAATTACCTACTAATGTTATTGATGAGATTAGTAAATTATCGGGCACTTTAGAAGCTATAATATATGATAGGAATTGGGCAGTGTTAAAGAGGGTTCCAGTTAGGGACCTACTTGATACCCTTCAGCAGGTTAATGATGCATACGCCATCGTGTTTGATGGTGTAGGTACCCAGAGGCTTGTGGATGCGGCAGTAGGTAGAGGCATTAAGATGCTTATAATGACTAGGATAGGTAATATCGCTAAGGTACCGTCAGATATGGTTATCTTAACGTTCAATGACGTTACTAACAAGTGAATTTATTTTAAATAGCTTCTTTTAAAATAATAGTGAACCGGTTGGTGTTTTAACCATTTCAAGTACCTTAACTTTAAGGTCCTTTACAATACTCAGTGTATTATTTATCATTGAGTCAATCTCCTCAGGCGTGAAGTAGCCTTCACCCTTCTGTAGTGCAACAATGTTCTCCCCATCTGAAGCCACAGTGAATCTACCATCGCTCATAACCTCCTCCTCTAGGGTTGGGTCAACTATTAGGTACTTATCAATCTTATAGTAGGTTACCGTTAAGGGCATGTTCTGGGGATTAATGTTTAAAGGTATCTTAGTTGATTTATCCAGCTTAACGTTCTCCCCATCAATAATAGCCCTTGGTACCTGCGCATTGGCAATAGCTGAAACTGCAGCAAGCATTGAGGAGTCTATTAGGTTACCATCATGGTTAAGTACGTAGATGTCTACCCACATGGTGTAAACTGACTTACCTGGTATTATGGTTAAGTCCCTTAAAGGTATGTAGTTACTATGCCTAAGCGCCCTATCAATAACCCTGGCAATCTCAATGGCATTCTCATCAGGTGGGCCGGGTTCAAAGGTTGGTGCAGCTAATGGTGGAGTTTCCAAGTTCACTATTAGGTTACCCTCATTTGGAGTATCCTCAAATGGTTTACCCAACTCAAACTTAATGCCTGCAATCACCTTAGTGTTACCTAGGTTAACGAGCGCACTACCGTCAGCGGTCTTAATTACCCCAACCCTTATGGTTAAGTCCCTCATGCTGATTAACTGCCTATCATCAGGCCTCTTACCCTCACTTATCATCCTCCTTAAAGTATCCCTCCTGAGGGATGGTATTATTTCAAATGGGTAACTACTCATTGTTGAACCACCGCCATGTATCTTCCCTTTAAAGCCTCCCTCATATTCCTATAAATGTTTTCAGCCGCCTTAAAGGCTAATTCAAGACCCCTCTTAACCTCACTGGGCTTCCACACGCCATCAAGCTGCATTAATAGTACCCAATTATTCCTATACGCTATGGCTATGGGTAAGTCACCGTCCCCGTAATTATCCTCAAGTTTATTTAAATCCACGATAACAGTATCATTAATTTTACCCACAGACACCCCAACAACAAGATCCCTCATTGGTATACCTGCATCGGCCAAGGCAAGGGAGGCTGCGGTTATTGAAGTAACCCTAGTGCTTCCATCAGCTTGAAGCACCTCAAGGAAAACATCAATAGTTGACTTAGGGTACTGCTCCAGAAACACCACAGCCTCAAGGGCCTGCTTAACAACCTTACTAATCTCAATCTCCCTCCTAGTTGGTGCTGGGTTCTTCCTATCATCGGTACTGAAGGGGGCCATATGGTACCTAACCCTAACAACAGCCTTATCCGGAACAGTTATGTACCTTGGTATTGGTTCCCTAGGCCCATACACTGCTGCTAAAACTACAGTATTACCGTAAGCCACTAGGGCGCTACCATTAGCGTTAGGTAATACGCCAACCTGCATTGTGACTGGCCTATGCTCTTCAGGTAATCTACCATCAACTCTCTTACCGTCAGTTAGCAAAGGTATGGGCGATTGCTTCACCATCTTGAAACCACCCTTTGACTAGCATTTAAACATTTTTAAGGATTAATTAAATAAGGCCATTAACCTATAAGCGCGTAACTTCAAGTATAAATATGCCTCAGATGGCTTAAGCCTTAAATTACCCTTAGTTAATCGACGGTGAATATTCACGTCCTCACTTCCACTTAGTAGCCTAAGCTGCTGAGCTAGGAGTCATGTATTAGAATATTTATTAATGCAGAAATTCTCAAATAAGCGTAATTTTTAGTACATTAAGTATCCATGGAATTCAATATATTGAGATGCTGTGCCTAATGATTTTAACGTAAAGCTTAAAATTAAACCTAGGACCTAGACGTGGGGATTATTATTGGTATGGAGCCTAAACTTAAGGAGAAGTCATGGGATGTGAAGAGGGAGCTTGATTTGCTTGAAGCTTGGGCTAGAGAGGGTGCTAATGGTAAAGGTAATTATAGTGAGAAGATAATAGTAATAGATACTCCGCCACCTTACATGAGTGGTAGGCCCCATATAGGCCAATTCGCAACCTATGCTCAAATGGATATGATAGCTAGATTCCATAGAATGAGGGGGTATTTTGTAGTATTCCCATGGTATGCTGATAGGAATGGATTACCGGTGGAGGTGGAGGTTGAGAAGAGGCTTGGTAAAAGAATGCAGGATATACCTAGGGCTGAATTCCTGAGGTTATGTAAGGAGCAGTTGGATGAGTATGAGAGGGAGTGGGTTAAGGTACTTAGGAGGTGGGGCATATCAGCTGAGTACATACCCAATGGGACTGATAGCGCTGAATATAGGGCGATGACTCAATCGACGTTCATAGAAATGTGGAATAAGGGATTAATTTACGAGTCTGAGAGGCCAACAATATGGTGTCCAAGGTGTGGTACAGCCTTAGCTGAACCCGAGGTTGAGTACCGTGAGGAGGATACTCACTTGAATTACATTAAATTTAAGGTTAAGGAAACTGGTGAGGACTTAATCATAGCGACAACGAGACCTGAACTACTGGCGGCCACAGTGGCTGTGGCCTATAATCCAAGTGACAATAGGTACGTTAGGTTAAGGGGGATGCATGCTGTAGTTCCATTATTTAACCAGGAGGTTCCAATAATACCTCACCAATCAGTTAAGGTTGAGTTCGGAACTGGGGTGGAGATGATAAGCACCTTCGGCGACACTAGGGATTTAGCCATAGTTAATGAACTTAAGCTACCAACTAGAATTATCATCACCCCTGACGGTAAATTAAAGGGTACTGGAAGGTATGATGGGTTAAGTATAAGGGAGGCTAGGGAAAAGATTGTAAAGGACCTTGAGGCAGCCGGCCTACTGGTTAAGAGGGAGCCCCTTAGGCACACTGTGCCAGTTTGCTGGCGTTGTAAGACCCCAATTGAAATAATAGTTACTAGGGAATACTTCGTTAAGCAGCTTGAATTCAAGGGTGAGCTCCTTAAGGTTATTGATGAAATGGAATTCATACCGCCTGAGTACAAGAGGGCCCTCATTGATTGGGTTAATTCACTTGAATTCGACTGGCCCATAAGTAGGAGGAGGTATTATGGTACTGAGATACCCATATGGTACTGTATTAACCCAAGTGGTAACATTAAGCCAATACTACCTAACCCAGGTAAGTACTATAGACCGTGGTCTGATGAACCACCCCAGGAGGTTAAGGAGCAGTGTAGGGATGGTAAATTAATAGGTGATGATAGGATTCTTGACACTTGGTTCGACTCATCAATATCATGGATGTACGCCTCAGGGTACACTAAGGATAAGTCACTATTCAAGGTTGCTCACCCAAATAAGATAATTAGGCCTCAGGGTTATGAGATAATAAGGAGTTGGCTATACTACTCAGTGTTAAGGTCACTGCTACTCTTCGGTAAGCCACCGTTTAAGTATGTTAGGATTAATGGCATGGGGCTTGATGAGAAGGGTGAGGCAATGCATAAGTCTAAGGGGAATGTAATAGATTCACTAGCCCCAGCTGAAAGATATGGCGCTGATGCTGTTAGGTTCTGGGCTGCGGTTGCTGGTAGGCTTGGTTACGACTATAGGTATAGTGAGCACATTGTTAAGACTGGTAGGGATTTCGTTACTAAGCTATGGAACATAGCTAGATTCATCTCCCAATTCCCGGAGGTTAATGATAATTATGAATTAACGTTACTGGATAAGCTAATATTAAATGAACTCAATAGGGTTGCTGGAGTTTACGTAAATGGATTAAGTAACCTGGATACGTATGAACCAGTTACCGCAGTGTATGAGTTCCTATGGCATGTTTTCGCCGACCACTACATTGAGGCCGTTAAGTCAAGGGCATATAACCGCGATGGCTCCTTTACAGTTGCTGAACAGAGGGGTGCATGGTTCACGTTACATAAGGTTCTGGATTACTCAATTAAGATGCTTGCCCCAATAATGCCATTCATAACTGACGCCATTTGGAGGGGTATCCATGGTGTGAGTGTTCATAAGGAAACTATAAGCGACCCTGAGCCTTATGATGAATCAATGGGTAAAGTGCTTAAGTTATTCATGAATGTTAATAGCGCAATATGGGGTTATAAGAATAAGATGAGGATAAGCCTAGCTGAGAAGCTGAATGCGATTGTTTATGCTCCACCTGACCTTGAACCATTAAGGAAGGAGCTTGAGGCAATGCATAAGGTAAGCTTCAACTTCACTAAACCACCGCCTGAGGCGGTGAGTATTGGTGAAGGAATTTACTTGCTCATGCTTAAGGATAAAGCTTCAGCATAGTTGGAATTGTGAAGCGGGTTAAGTATATTAAATACGTGAATTCATGTCTACTATGCTGAGTGAGGATGCCTTAAGGAAGTATAGGCAGGCCGGTGACATTATTCACAGGGTGCTTAAACACGCTATTGATAGGGTTCACCCAGGTATGAGTATCCTGGAGTTATGCAACATGATTGAGGGCGAGATTAGGGAGGGCGGTGCCTTACCTGCTTTCCCAGCTAACATTGATGTTAATAATGTTGCAGCCCACTATACAGCTAAGATAGGTGATGAGGCGGTAATACCACCTAATTCAGTAGTTAAGATAGATATAGGAGCCCACATTGATGGATACATTATTGATTCAGCGGTAACAGTATACTTCAATAACGCTTACTCAATGTTAACTAAGGCTGCTTGGACAGCCCTTAGAAATGCCCTTGATATAGCTAAGGCTGGTGTTGAATTAAGTAGGATTGGGGCTATTGTGGATAAGACCATTAGTAGCTTTGGCTTCAAACCCATTAGGAACTTAACAGGCCACTTAATAAGTAGGTACAGGTTACATGCAGGTAAGTCAGTGCCCAATTACGATGATGGTGGTAAGGTTAAGATGCTTAGTGGTGAAGTCTACGCCATAGAACCCTTCGCAACCAATGGGAGAGGTATGGTTACTGATGCCCCTGAGGTAACAATATACATGTTGTTAAAGACTAATGTTAAGAAGCTTACAGCGGAGGCTAATTCAGCCTTAGATTACATTTCAAGGAACTTTAATCAACTGCCCTTCACCCCAAGGTGGTTAGTTAGCGAATTTAAGGAGAGGACAATGAGCATTATTGATGAGCTTACCAGTAAGGGTGCCTTATATGGTTATAATGTGTTAATGGAGAGCGGTAATGGTTTTGTGGCTCAATTCGAGGACACAGTGATAGTGACTCAAGATGGTGTGGAACCTTTAGCCAAGGTTCTTGAATTAATCAATTAATGAATTTAGCAACTACCTATTACCCACTGGCCTCCCAAGAATCTTGGCTAAACCACGCTTAATCCTCCTTGATTTACCGTAGCCGCAGGCGGCGCAGTAGCCCTTAACAATATTATAGGAGTGCCTACCACACCTAGGACACCTAATGTGCGTCTTACCTCTACTCATCTTACCGAATGATGGAGTACCCTTAGCCATTGGCCCACCTTTAGGTAAGTGTTTTTAAAGGTTTACGTTGTAATCCGGCTAATTGATGAAACCTGGCATGGCTGATGATTGATGTGGTTAGAGTTAACTGAACTACACGTAACCATTCTCCGCAAGCTTACTAATAAACCAACGCCAAATATGCCCTGAGAAGCCACTATACATTATTAACAGGTAGTATAAGGCTGATGCAATTAATTCAGTTAAACCAATGCTTAAGGTGAAGCCGGAGACACCATTAATGGGTATTAAACCGGTAGTAACCATTATGTTCTCTACAACCAGCGGTAGTAGAAATAACCCAGCTAAACCATACATTAAGCCAAGTAGGATCAAAACCTTAACGTTGCTTCTATGAAGATTATCCTCAATTAATCCCCTTGATTGAGGTAATTTAGCCTCAGCCATTATTATCCAGGATGTGGGCACAGTCAACGGCGGCATGGAGGCTATTGAAAACGCCTCAAGCAGTACCAATGGTGATCCAGTAATCAGGAATAGTATCAGTAAATAAATTATAATGGGTGCTAATGATGAGTAAGTTACTATTAATCTTGAAAGCATCCTAAGCCTAATGTAAGTTAACCCATCCATAGCCATGAAGTTAATCCAAAGCCTCTCCTGGGCCAATGTACCACCGAGTATTGATGTGTGCACGTAGGCTATGAAGAAGCCAAGTAGGTAAACCAGGAATTCTAGGCTCCGCATTATGTGGTTGGTTAAGGTTAGTGTAGTGCTTGTTAATGCTAGGAACGCCACTATTGATGCTGATAATGCTATCTTGAAGCCTTGCCTAACTGAAGTATTAAGTATAATCTTGAAGGTTGAGTAGTTGGGGGGAAATGAACTTTTAAGACTACTTAACTTACTCCTAGGTTGCAGTAAGCCATATGCATCAGTATATATTAATTTGGTTAAGCCCAGAATAGGTATTAATGTAAGCATAATTGCAAGCAGCAGTATGGGTGTTAGAATGATATTACTCATGTTGAGTAGTGGGTTTAGGCTTGGGTTAATTAATGATGATGCAAGTAGGTATGCCGATACGGTGGCAGGCGCCACTACATCAATATAGTGATTATTATCCCTTGGTATCATTAAGTTAACTAAACCCAATAGGGTGGATAATAATATTACATTGATTATGTATATGATAATGTGTGCAATAAGAATTAATGAGTCATGAATGCTCATTAATGTTAATAATAGTGAAAGCAGTGAACCGAATGTAATAATGAGTGTATAGGGGATTATGTAATCAACCACCAGTTTAATGGCGATTAATGCGTTTACATTAAAGGGGCTAGATAATACGAAGTCGACCTCAGTCCTAGTTAATAATGCTGATAATGGTTGTGAACCAGGATCATGAATAATAACCCTACTTATAAATCTCCTCGATAATGCATTCACGGTAAGCATTACTGCAAGAAACAGTGATACGTAAACTGGATATGATTCAGCGGCTGTTTGAAGCATTCTAATTGATTCACCGTGAATAATAAGCATGAGGGGTAGTGTAAGGAGCATTAGCATTAAGGCGGCTGAAGTATACATAATTATCATACTCCACTTACTATACCTCTCCCTGGCATATAAACCAAGCAACCTAACCAGTACCCTAATTCTCGTGAATAAGGTACATATACTGAATTGTAAAAGCCTTTCCACATATAGATGCTCTATCTATTTTAATTCACAATGCCTTTAAATACCCTAGTATTTAGTGATGACCTCACTGGCTTATCTATGCTAAGTAATTAATAATGCCCCAGTAGCGTATAGGGAATTGGCTTAAGGTTAAGTTAATTATATGCCTATTGTGAAAAATCTTAAAACCGGTGAGGAATGAATTTACCTATGCATACTGAGGATTCATTAATAATAATGATCGCATTAAAATTAAGAGGTAGAACAGGTAGATACCACTTGGTTAATTTACTTGGAATAGGGGAGGGTGTAATTAAGGATAGGTTAAGGGAACTTAAGGAAGCTGGGTTAATACAATCCTCAAGGTCTGGTTCAGTTTTAACTAATGGTGGAATTAGAAAATTAAATGAATTGCTCAATAACTATGGTATAATCAATATTCAGGAGATTGACTTAACACCAGTATTTAGAAGGAAATACAACTATTGCGTCATGGGTGGATTAATGAGGTGGCCAATTGGGGTCAATATTATTGAGTTAAGGGATATTGGTGTAAAGAATGGTGGTGATGCGGTACTAATAATGCATGTAGACTGCACAAGCGTAAACATACCTTTAACAGACTTAACAGTAGAGAGGTACAGCCCTGAGTTAGCAACTAGAATTAAGTCAACGTACCCCTGCAGTACATATGTGATTGCGGTTTGTGGGAGAACACTGTACTATTCATTAAGGGGATTAATTGAGATGGCTAAGGCAGTATCAATAACGGAAATGAGCCGTGGCTTAGATTAAAAATTCATTAACTAAGGCTTCACTGGGTTATGTTAATTAATGATGAAGCTAATTCCTTAATCTAGCGGTTTTACCTACTATATAGGTTCATGGTTAATTACCTATGGCTCTTTAAACCCAGATTAAGGTAGCTTTTGTTTAAGTCTAGTTAAGCATTAGTACTGAAAAGGAAAGCGCATCAATTTCTAAACATGTACTTAAGGCTTCACCCTTTAAGGTGGGCCATTTAATGGGTAATTATGGCTTAAGGATATAGTATTGAGGTTTACAGCGTGGTTGTGTACGTAGATCACTATGATTCAATTGTGCATGCACCTAAAATACTGCCATTGCCTTCAGTTAAGGTTCCCATCACTCTATTAATACTTAAGTGTGTGGAAAACTATTTATTAGTAATGCGCTATAGGCACTGGTGTTTCAATGCTCATAGAGTTGCGTTAAGCATAGTGATTGTATTGGCTTGGATCATGCTTATAGTAGCCCTAATTCCCTATGCTCCATCAGCATTTAAGATACTGGTGTACAGTGATAGTAAGGTACTTCCACATTGGACGGAGGCATCATTAGCCTCTAACATAGTTAATAGGTATTTAGGGAATCAAGCGGGCTTAGTTGTAATACCAGTTTACGTAGGTAATGTTAATAATTCACGTTACGTGTTAAGTGCCATTGATAGTGAATTAAGGTCCCTTAACTTAACCTATTACGATTTAAATAATGTTTATGATAAGATTATTAACCACTACTATAATATCACTAATGAAACTGTAAAGGAATACCTAAGTAACTACACCAGTATCATACAGAAGATTTACACTAATGAATCATCATTATGTAGTGAACTATATAATATTAGTAATGAATATTATTCTACATTTAATAACTACACATCAACGGTAAGAGAATTTAGCGGTTTCTTTACATTATTTGTAAAGGGCTTCTTCACGAATCTATCCACTATGGATTACTCATACTCAGTATGGCAGGTTATAAATGAGACTGGGCAAGCCCTACTTAATAATGGTAATTACTCAAGTTGGCTTAAACCATACTTGATCTACTTCATTAAGTCCCTAAACGACTCAGTGGGTAACCTGCCTATTTACGGCTTAAACATAAGCCTAATTAAGTGGGCTCTCTCAACATCATACCACTTAACATTGGTTAAAATAAATAATACCTACGTACCAATATTGAGGAATTTAAGCGAGAGTAATCCATTGGCTTTACCCATGATTGCCCTAGGCCCTAATCCTCCACGAACCCTTACCGCTAGGCTAGTGGCTTCATGGTTTATTAACTCAACGCCTCCACTACTTAAGCCATACTTAATTCAATTAGCGTGTGCCAATGAGTCCCAGGTAAATACTACGGTTAATGAACTTAATTATTCACTGAGTTTCATTGTTTTATCAATATACAGGAAGCCAGCCTACTCTTACGCAAATAACATTACCAATGGTTCATTATATTCAGGTGGGTATGCCTTGGTTATCGTTAACTCCACTAATGATATGGAGATTAATAACTTGTTTACTAATTATGACTATGTTTACCCATTCTCAACAAGCATAGTTTTAAGCCAATTATCGGAAATAATAGAGAAGGATGTACCAATGATTGATGAGGTCAGTGGTGTTTCAGTACTATTGATGCTACTCTTCGTATTAGGCACACTAGTGGCGCCTATAATCATATTAATGATACTCATATTATCCTACGGCGCAGTGCTTGGTGTTGTCTACTTCCTTGGTAAAATGGGGTTAACAGTATATTACCTAACAGTATACATGATATCACCCATAGTTTTCGGTATTGGGGTTGACTATAGCCTACTAATTATTGGGAGGTATCTAGAGGAGAGGAGGAGGGGTTTTGATACACCACAAGCCTTAGGGGCTATAAGGCGCTTCACAATACCAACCATATTCACCTCAGGTAGTGTTGTGGCTGCAGGCCTAGGTTCGTTTATAGCCTCAAATTACCAGTATATTCAGGTAATTGGCTTATCATACATAATTACCGTTGCCTTCATCATACTTGCAACAACGGTTGTTTTGCCTTCATTGATAATACTAATGAATGATAGGATCCTATGGCCAATGGGCCTTAAGTCATCTACAAGGGAATTAAGCACAAGTGTGATTATTAAATTAACTAGATTCTCATTGAGGAGGCCTTGGTTAATCATTGCAATTGCCCTAGTACCCACGGCCTTCTCAATGCTCTTCATTATTGAGAACCCAGTTACCTCAGACCCACTCCTATTAATGCCCAATATTAAGTCAGTATACGCCTATAGGGTACTGGTGCATTACTTCCCTAATTACGTTGAATCAACGCAATACATTATCCTTGAGCCAAATAATGTTGAGGCATTACAATCATTAAAAAGCATAATTAGTTCCCTTAACTTCACTAGGAGTGTTAATTTGGCTTATAATTCATCTTCAATCGCCATACTTAAAGTAACCACAAGCTATAACGCCCTCTCAGATAGGTTAATTCCAGTTTACGTGAAGCTAACCAGCTTAGCTAACCAAGTTGCTAATGAATACGGTATTAGGGTAATCATTGGCGGGGATGCTGCAAACAAGTACTACTTCGTCAAGGTCTTTGAGAATCAATTCTACTATAAGATAACAATACTAATAATTGCATTAAACATACTACTACTCTCCCTAGCCCTAAGGAGCATAGTGGTTCCCTTAAGATTACTGGCCACGGTGATGATGAGTATTTCCTGGTCACTTGCAGTAAGTCAACTAATATTCTATAAGCTACTTGGGGTTGAGACATACTGGCTACTACCAATAATACTCTTCGCGCTCCTCACGAGCGTTGGCACTGATTATGATATATTCATAGTAACGAGGGTTAGGGAGGAGATTACTAAGGGTAAGAGTGACTTGGAGGCAATATTAACTGCCGTTGAGAATACTGGCCCAATAGTGACAGGTGCCGCATTAGTGTTGGCTATAGCATTCATGAGCCTCATGGTCTCTCAACTGTATATACTTAGGGAAATAGGGTTCACGGTTGGTTTAAGCGTCTTAATAGACGCATTCCTAATAAGGCCAGCTGTGATGCCTGCCATAATGGTTCTGGCAGGTAAGTATAATTGGTGGCCATCAAAGATAAGGGTTAATCAAAGTGCCGTAGTCCCAACCCAATAATGCTACCCTATCTGCATTTAACCCATGAGCCACGTTAGGTTAATAATTAAGCCCACTTCAATGAACTATTGGTGTTAATTAATGATTACTTGGGTTGGGATTGATGACACTGACACGTATGATAAGGGATGCACAACCTACGTAATGTACAATATGCTTAAGGAATTCCTTAAAACTAGGGGTGAATGGAGGATTATCAATTACCCCCGGTTAATTAGACTTAACCCAAACATACCCTTTAAGACTAGGGGAAATGCCGCGGTTTCAGTGGGCCTTAATGTTGATGATCCAAGGGAGGCATTGGAACTTGCTGAATGGGCTGTGGATGCATACTCGCATAGGGTTGGTAAAACTAGCCCAGGTATAGTGGTTTCAGTAAGCAATAACGAGCATTGGATATACTGGAAGGCTTTAACTGACGTAATCCCCCTTAATACGGCGATTAGGTGGATGAGTAAACTGGGTGTGGTTTATAGGGGTGGTAGGGGGGTTGTTGGTGCCTTAGCCTCAGTGATGGCTGACTTAAGCCTAGATTCAACCCTGGAGTTACTGGCCTACAGTGAATCAGCCCCAAAGCCAAGCATTCCCATTAACCTTGTTAGGAAGCTGAGTGATTCAACAAGCCCATTAACCTTCGAGAACATTAGTGGTGATTACGTTTTAATACAGCCTCATGGAAATGACCCAGTGGTATTTGGGATTAGGGGTGATTCACCACACCACATTATTCACTTCGCTTCAATGCTTATGAATGAAATAGATGCTGAACCAAGGTGGTTAATCTACTTAACAAACCAAGCCACTGGGCATCATCTTAACAGTATTGTCAATAAGCCGTACACAACAGGTTACGTTGAGGGTTCAGTGGATGAAGTGAGGCCTGTGGAGGGTGGTAATATTGAGGCCAAGGTTAATTCAACACTAGTCTTCTCATATAGGCATTATGGGTTTAAAAGCATTGATAAGGCCACTTACCTAATAGCCTACGGTGGGTTTAAACCGGGAATCAATAGCCTAGACCTATACATGGAGGGTGGGGTTGCGTTAATGATTAAAGATACTGTTAAGAATCCAAGATGCCCAAGGTGTGGTAGTAACCTTGAATCTGCAGGTAGAGTAGGGTTACTTAAATGCCCTAAATGTGGATTAATTACTGGGCTACCTAGGTTAATGAACTACATCAGTGAACTCATACTAGAGGAGCCGAGGGGGGCTGAGATTAGGCATCTTCATAAGCCTACCGCTAGAATAGGCCTCGAGGGTTTAGTTAAGGTGTTTAATAGGCCTTCCTTATGGATAATTTAAAAACTACCCATTGAGAGTTAACTGTGGCTGAGAAAACAAGGGTAATAACATTCGATGTGTACCAGACTGTACTTGAGTATGGGGATGCGTTAATTAAGGAGATTGGTGAGGCAATAAGCAAGTACTATAGGGAGGTAGGTTACTCAGTGGATTCAAGTGTGGTTACTGATTACTATAGGTTAATGGAAAGGGAGGTTAGGGTCAACAGAGTCATGAACCTACTATACACCCCACCCACTGAAAACATTAGGAGGTTGGTTAAGAGGATTGGGCAGAGGTACGGTATACCCTTCTCAAACAGGCTGGTTAACGATCTCCAAACCATTATAGCTGACACAGTGATTAATTCACAGAACATTAAAGTTATTGAGGGTGTTGAGGAAGTGTTCAGTATACTTAAGGAGGAGGATTGGTTAGTGGGCATAGTTTCAAACGTCATATTCTGGCCAGGTAGAGTATCTAGGGCGCTCTTAACTAGGTTTGGCCTATGGAGATTCATAGACTACGCAGTATTCTCAGATGAGGTAGGTTACCCCAAACCACACCCAATAATATTTGAAACGCTCATAAATTCACTGGTTGGTGATAGGATACCGGATGTGGCAGCTCATGTGGGTGATAATATTCAGGAGGATTTCGTTGGGGCATTAATGTACGGCATAGTAGGGGTTCTTTACGACCCAGATGGCGTATATACACCAGTTAACTCAAGCCCATATGAGGCAATTAAGTGTAAGGCATACATAATAAGGAGAACAAAGGACGTCCTCACACTAGTGGATGCATTAACTAAGTGCAGCTAAGTAAAGGGGGCTGGCAACTCCTCATGATCATGGCCTTTAACTTACCATTACCTAATGTTAACGTGAGGATTAAGGTTAACGTAAGCGGTTTAAGTACCATAAAGCATTTTAAGGCTTGCCTCTAAGGCTTAGTCATGCCTAAGGTTTTCGATGTTGGAAGGGTGTGCGTTAAGCTGGCAGGTAAGGAAGCTGGGAAAATGTGTGTTGTAGTTGATATAGTGGATGAGAGGTTCGTAATTGTCACGGGGCCTAAAAACTTAACTGGCGTTAAGAGGAGGAGAACCAACGTTAAGCATCTTGAACCAACAGAGTACAGGGTTGAGATAAGTAAGGGCGCCTCAGATGAAGAAGTGGCTAAGGCCATTGAGGCGGCCGGGCTTGTTGACATTATGAAGAAGGGTGTTCAGCCTAAATTATTCATGGTGCCTACAGTTAAGGTAACTAAGTGAATGATTATTTAAAAATCCTTCAAGAGAAGGAAACTGTGGCTTATGTTAAATACCCTTAACTGCAGTGGTGAAAGGATAATTAAGGTTAAGGTGGATGAGGGTACTGACCCAAGATATGGTGTTAATCCTTATGAAAGGAGGATTGAGGAGTACATTAACTATGGTTTCATAATCCTTGATAAACCAAGGGGGCCAACCAGTAGCGAGGTTGTTGCGTGGGTTAAGAAGCTGCTTAACATTAGTAAGGCTGGGCACTCAGGTACGCTTGATCCAGGGGTTTCTGGCGTCCTCCCAATAGCCTTAGGTGACTCAACCAAGGTGCTGCAGGGTATAGGTAATGTTGATAAGGAGTATGTGGGGGTTATGCTCCTTCACTCTAATGTGGACCAGGAGAGGGTTAAGGTAGTCTTTAGGGAATTCACAGGTAAAATATACCAACGCCCACCCCTCAAGAGTGCAGTTAAGAGGAGGATTAGGGTTAAGGCAATTTATAGCCTAGACATAATGGAGTTTGACGGTAGGTATGTCCTCTTTAAAGCAGATGTTGAGTCAGGAACATATATTAGGAAGCTATGCTACGATATTGGTGAGGTTTTAGGCGTTGGGGCAAGCATGAGGGAGTTAAGGAGGATTAGGGTTGGTTGCTTCAGGGAGGAGAATGCCGTTAACTTAAACACGTTAAGGGAAGCCTACTCACTTTGGAGGGATTACGGTGATGAGTCACTGCTTAGGAGGTTAATTAGACCTGTGGAGGAGATGGTTATTCACCTACCTAGAATCTACATTAGGGATTCTGCAGTTGATGCTATAGCCCACGGTGCATCCCTAGCGGCACCAGGGGTTGCTAAGGTTGAGGAGGGTATTAGGAGTGGCCAATTGGTGGCTTTAATGACTCTTAAAGGTGAGTTAGTGGCGTTAGCGGAATCCGTAGTATCAACGGATGAGATACTCAGTATGAGTAAGGGAATTGTGGCAAAGCCAACTAGGGTTATTATGCCCAGGGGTGTTTACCCATCAACCTGGAGGAGGACTAGTAAGCAGGCTACGTAGCCTAACTAGGAGCCATACCTCCTCCACGTACCCTTAATCACCCACACAGGCTCCTCCTCATGGAAAGGCTCCATACCAGTGAACTTCAACTCCTCCAGTAACCTCTCATTTACAGTGACGCCAAGGCCTGGCTTACTGGGTACTGTATGGTAACCTTCATTAAGCTTAAACGCATCATTAATTATGCCACGCTTCCACTGAGGCCAAAACTCATAGAAGCTTTCCTGAATCAGTATGTTGAAGGCGCTTGCATCGAATTGAAGTGTTGCTGCATGTTGGATTGGGCCGAAGGCATTATGCGGCGCCAACTCTATGCCGTAAGCCTCAGTTAATGCCCTAATCCTACTCATCCCAGTGAAGCCTAGGGCATTAGTTATGTCTGGTTGAAGAACATCCACAAGCCCCCTCTCAATTAACTGGAGGGCCTCCTCAACACTTATAATCCTCTCACCAGTGGCTATCCTAACCCCTGTAGCATTCTTAACCTTACCAAGCCCCTCCATGTTTAAGTCAGGGTGGACTGGTTCCTCAATGAATAATGGTTCAAAAGGTTCCATTGCCTTAACCATTTGCACAGCGGTATTAACATTGAACCTACCGTGAACCTCAATAAGAATATCCACATACTTACCCACAGCCTCCCTAACAGCCCTAACCCTCTCCACAGCCTCCTCTAAGCCAACCTTATCCATTGAGTCAAAGTATGGGCCAAAGGGGTCGAACTTCATGGCTTTAAATCCCATTGAAACAACCTCCTTAGCCCTCTTGGCGAAATCATCAGGGGTAACGCAGTCTGAGTACCAGCCGTTAGCATAGACCTTCACCCTATCATTAATTAAACCACCAATCAACTGATACACGGGGGCGCCATAGTACTTGCCTAGTATGTCATGGAGTGCAATATCCACTGAGCTATATGCTGTAGCTGATTCAAAGGATCTACTAATGTAGAAGTCATGCTTATACCACTCCCGATAAATGTAACTTATCCTAAATGGATCCTTACCAATAACTAGCCTCCTAACTTCCTCAATAGCCTTAACAACCTGATTAACCCTCAGGGTTGGTACTGCTTCACCATAACCCACCTGCCCATCAGACGTAGTAACCTTAACTATTATTGAAACGGAGGCCCATGGGCTTGCCTTAGCTGTAGCCAAGTCACTAACCGGGTAAACCTCCACATCCTTAATAGTAACCATATTCAGAACCCCGTAAACCCTAATATTAAACATTACTACATAATCACTTAATGACCCTAATGCATTATTCACTCAACAAGGACATTAAAATATTTTGTATTTAAGGTGAAGAGTCATAAGGGATCCTTAAGTTATTCATACTCTAATCTTCCTTAGAAATACAAATGAGATTCTAAAGACCTAACCTTAATTGGTATATGGATTCTTAAGTTTCTAAATCTTTGCTCTTTTAATAATATACTTTAGCGCATGTATTAAATTCCGATTATAAACTCAATATTTATTTTAAAGATCTTCAAGTTGAAATGGAATACTAAGCTCTTCATTGAGAATTACGTAATGTTATTAGCCACAACATTATTAGCACCTGTAACTTTATATGGTGAAACTGAGTTTCCCCTTAGGACGTTACCTAAGTATACGTTGTAATCAGAGGAGCCGCTTTCCATTATACCATAACCCTGAGTCTTATACTGTGGGGGATTAGTGTCATATATTGAGGAGTTTGCTACTATTATTTCCCGTGAGTTCTCAACGTATACACCTGCATAATTGCCTGGCATGCCTAGGCTATTGTTAATTATTCTATTGCCTACTATCTTAGAGTCACTGCAGTTAATGAATTCAACACCGTTATTCCACATTCCAGCGACTTCGCAATCTATTAGTGCAATATTCATGCAGTTCTCAAACCTAACAGACTTAGGATGTTGGCTTAAACCCTCGAAGTTTACTGCTATGAAACGCTTATGTTGAACAAGCCTACCATCAGTATTATAAGCATGCACACTATAATTAACACTGTCAAAGCAATGTATATTGCTGAATGCCATAACGCCATCTGCAGTATTCTCCAGTGTGATGCAGTTATTCCCTGACTCCGCTATTACAGTGTCTTGTATAAAATACACATTACCATAACCTAATATGGCTAATCCATCATGGTAACTATTCGATATGTGAACCTTTGATATGAAGATTCCCCAATTATCATTAGGTGGGTAAGCGCCTTCAATAACTATACCATCATAGTAATTATACGCCTCAATGTTAGTTAAAGTAACCCTATATGCATGCCTTTGAACCCTAATTAAGGCACCTGGCACAACAGGACCTTGGCCGTAAATCGTAATCCCCCTAACCTCAACAAAGGATGAGCTATCATTAATAATTATACCATCACTACCAGTATTAATTGCAAGTACCGCACCATTTTCACCAATTAAGTTTACGTGAGATTTTAACACTATTGTTGATGATACATTGTACTTACCACTCTTAAGCACTACATCGCCACCATTACTTGAACCAAGCTTATTAACGGCATACTGTATTACTGAGCCGGCATCACCACTGGAGTACTCTGGGGAGTGCGTTAATGTATTATACGCTTTATATACTCCATCTTCAGGCATTATAATGTAGCTTGCCTTAGATGTAGGATATTGTTCAACACCAGTATTACTCTGAATATTGCTGGGATTATGGGAACCTAGGAAATATGCACCACCTCCAACTGCCATTAAGGCACCTGCCAGTATTGATGCTTTTAAATACTTCCTCTTAGAGATATCCACCATTTGCGCATATTTTATAAAAGGTTTTTAAGTTTTTTTAAAAAATATTGTATATTGCGCTGAGAAAAGTTTTAAAAATATCAAGTGTAGGTGCCTACCTATGAGTCGTTCATATAAGGTTAAAGGAGCACTAATAGCTCTAGTAATAGTATCGGTGATAGGGCTTTACATGGCGCATATGGCTTACGCTCAAAGTAAGCCCCAAATAGTTGGTAGTGGCCCAGTAATAACGTTAACATCAGGATTCCCTGCATGGAATCCGTTCACTCCCGGTAATCTACTTGGCGCAGTATGGACTTATATGCCGTTAGCGGCATATAATGCAATTTCAGGGAGCTTCTGGCCAATACTTGCGCAAAATTGGACTCTGGAAACTTTTCCAAATGATTCTGCATTACTCACTATTTACCTTAGGAAGGGCCTATACTGGTATAATGGTTCAGCCACAATNNGGATGTCTACGCCTACTTCTACATTGAGGTTAAGGCTTTTAAGAGCTATACTTCATGGATTAACTATTCGCTTGTTAATGAGGATATTAGAGTTACAAACAACTACACAATACAATTCCTATTCCAGAAGTGGACACCTTATGTTCTACAGATGGTGTTAACAACATACATTTACACACCATGGCCTGTTTGGAAGTGGGCAGTTAATGACTTAAAGACTATGAATATGAGTGAAGCATACTTATTTGGTCAAAAGAATATAACAACTTACATGGCCCCATACTGGTCACTTAGCCCCTTCTACCTAACTTATATTAGCCCATCAGCTCTTAAATTCACTTTAGTGCCGCAGAATCTGCTTAACGCATGGGCCCAAGTATTTCCATTCAATGACTGGAACTATTATGACCCAACAATAGTAGAATTAGGCACCACCAGTAATACGCAAACCCTGGAGTATATAATGGCTGGCAAGATAGATTACACAGGTGCTGTTCTTTCAGAGGCGCAATTAAGTATTGTTAATAGTACCAGTGGGTATTCAACGTTAACAATACCAGCATACAATACTATAGGTTTTGCAATTAACCCATGGGTTTACCCATACAGTATCCCCCAGGTTAGGGAAGCTTTATGTTATGCTATTAATAGGACTGCTGTAGCTGCTGCATGGGGTTTATCTCTAGCTAAGCCTGATTATTATCCTGAGCCTGTAGTTCCAGAAACAGTGGTCACTTTTCCACCAAGTGTTAGGCAGTTCATTATACCATGCTCCTATGATCCAGCAAAGGCTGCTCAAATACTGCAGAGCCTAGGCTTCTATAAGAAGGGCGGATACTGGTACACACCAAATGGCACGCAATTGAAGCTAATGGTTACTGATGTTAGTGGTTGGACTGACTGGGATACTATGGGTCAAGCAGCTGTGGAGCAATTGGATGCATTCGGCATAAATTCACAGCTATTGACAATCGATTCAGGCGTATTCTGGTCCGATATACTTCCTAATGGCCAATATCAGGGTATAATGAATGGCTTAGCCAATGCACCATCCTATAGTACAATGTGGATATGGACTAATTGGCCATGGTGGGAAGAAGGTAATGCAATCTCAGCAGGAACAAACCATAGTGTATTCCCATTCCAGTGGCCTAATGGCACATGTACTCCAGTTATTGTTCCAATAAGCTCAACAGTGCCCAATGGTACTATAGTTAATTGTATTAATTCAACATTAGGCTACATTAATCTAACCAACTGGCAATCATATGCAACTTCGGTCTCACCCGGCTCATCAAGCTATGACCTAGCATTAAGTGTGATTTTCGCATGGTTCCATTACTATGTACCAATACTACCGCTTTACGATAAGTATTGGCCATTTGAATTCAGTTACTCTATAATGGATCCAGGCTGGTTATTTCTACCGTATGTATACGATAATTACCCAGGCTTACTGGCAGTATTCCTAGAGTATCAACCATGGGGATATGGTAACCAACCATTCAGTGTAAATACGTGGGGGCTTTTTGCACCAAAGGGATTAATACCTCCTGTTGCTCAAGC
>NZ_DAXS01000063.1:4781-8741 GCF_002506515.1 Caldivirga sp. UBA161 | reverse complement strand
GGCATATACAGTGGCCCATTAGGCTACCACTGTGAATTCGCGGTGATTGGTTATGCGGTTAATGATACTGCAGGTACCTATGATGTGGCCCTAGCCCTCTATAATTACGGTTCAGCAACATGTATTATTAATGGTGCAGCCATTATTAATGCAACCACAGGTGACGTGATAATGGTTATACCATACAGTAGCCCCATTAAGTTCAGTAAATTCACCATAGTGGCTATTAAAGCTATTTCAATTAAGCCACCCTTCATCATTAAATTCTACTCCAGTAATGGCTATACGGGTGATGCCCTTGTCGGGTAGGCTTGGGCTTGGTGAAATATACGTCTTCGCAATATTCATGGTGGCGGCAGTGGTGCTACTATTATCGATGCTATATATGATTAATTCAGTGAGGGGATTCATTACAAGGGAGGTGAATTACGCAGCCTTAGCCTCATCATCAAGGGTAAGCCTAATACCTCAATCACCACCGCTAGTTGACGGTAACTACATTTACGTTAATGCATCCCTTGAGGGTAACTTAGGCATAATTAATGCAGGCTCATTATCAGGCTACGCGCTCTGCACCATTAAGCTACCTAACGGGGTAATGTACTACACTCAGGCTTCAGTATCATATGGTTCAGTGAATGGGGTTATTAATGTTAACTTTAAATGCCCATTATCAATACAGGGCCTAAGCAACTTAACTCAATTAACCATAACCCTACCTACACCATTAGGCTCAGGCGTGAAGTTAACCTTCAATTATAGGCCAAGCATAAGGGTGTTTGAATACCCCCAGTACCCCGGCTCAAGTAATGCCGTAGTCGGCTTATATATTTACAATAACTCCACTGGGTGGGTTTACATCAATGCCTCAGTGATAGGCATTAACGGCTATAGGGTTAAGTTGGGTAGCGTAATGGTGCCTCCCGAATCATCAACAATACTGCTTAACTACACGCCCATTAACTCACCCATAATGACTTTAAGCTACACAATCAATAACTTCACAACAATTAACGAATCAATAACCATGATACCACTAACCTACTGCCCACCCGGTAAAGTAGCCTTCGCCTACTTAGGTAATGGAACAAGCAATATGCTTAACCACAAAGCCTTAGGTGGTGATTACTTTTACTGGAATTACATGATTTATAATGGTACAGTTAATGACCTCATTAACCCAATATACGCTTATGCTGTGAATACCTCAAACGCTAGTAGTAGTTTACTAATCCTCTATTATGACTTGGCTACATATGACATACCGGTAATTAAATACCCCATGGTATCGGCCGTGATTTACCCAACCCAGTATTCAATCAATGGGACAATATTCTTCATATTCATAGTAGTTAATAAAAATGGGCAAAATTATCTCATAGTTATTTATAAGTCGTCAAACGTTAATTCTGCTAGTGGTACAGCATTAAGCGGTGACTCAATGAAAAGCCTCAATAACCTCCTATCATCATACTTTAACATTAAAATAAACAACATTATCGACGTTAGTAATGGAACAATATTCAGTAATATACCATTATATTATAGTATTAATTTAAGTAACCCCTTAAACGGCTTAAACATAATGAATAGTAAGTATAAGTATGTTGGCTTCGGTATATATTTAATTAATGGAACATCAACAGGATCAAATGTAAGTGGTCAAAGTACATCAGGTGGGAAGGGGAAAGGGAAGCCTACATCGCAAATATACGTAAATGTTTTATATTACAGTTATGGTGATGCTTACTGGGATTACTTATGTATCGCTAATTCGTAACCAGTATTTAATATTTTATTTAAATTAAGTCCAATAATGCTGAAATCAACCTAATGTAATACTCTAAGTAACTCTTAATTATTACTATTCTAGCATCATCTATAGTAATAAGCATTTAGGATAACTTTAAGGATTATTATCCAGTACATTGTAATTATTGAAAGGCTAAAATGAAGTTAATTATGATTCACTCATATCCCTATGTATATACTTATGGTGGAAATGAGAGTGAGGAGTAATAATATGAGATTATTAGTGCAGTTGCAGTATTTGCATTGGAATAATGATTAAGCTTAGGTAAGCTCAGTAGACATGATTATCTTTGAGTAATTATAATCGCCTAGCAGCCTTCTGATAAATGTTGTCTAAGAATTCATAATCCTTAATTATGCTGAGGGATTCCAACTTACTAATGATCCTAGTTAAGCTGGATTTGGGAATAGTCTCACCATTCCTCTCCTCAATAAATCGCCTAACCTGGCCCCAAGTTCCCGCACCTTCAGCAATAGCCTTAAGCACCATTCTCTCCCTCTTAGATAGCCTCATTAACTCACTGAGGGCCGTGGATATTGCCTGCTCCTTAATTACATCCATATTATGGATTCCATCTACGTAACTCCTACCGAATTGGACAAGCCAACCAGGTATACCATCGAAGAAGCCAACAGCCTCCTCAAGCACATCCTTAGGCGGCTTAACACCCTCCTGCCTAAAGCCAAGCTCCAGGAAGCTTAATGATTCTTCCCTTGAAAATCTACGGACATTAACCTCAACGAAGTACCTACCGTATAATGGGGATTCAGGATCATTAACACCCATGAAGCTACCTAATAGCCTAGCCTCAGAACCACTCAATATTACTGTTATATTACTTAGATGATCGTATGTGTAGGCTAGTATATTCTTAAGCTCAGCAGATATAGGTGGCTTAGCATCCTGCACCTCATCAAGCACAATAATGAATCGCCCCCTACGATTCAACTCCTCCAGCAAACCCAGTAGGCTTACGGAATCCGCACCCCTCCACTTAATCTCAACATCAAATCCCATAATCCTAATCCCCCTAATACCCTCAATAAACCTCCTCAACTTACTAAGGTAACTACTTAAACCCTCTGAGAGCCTCTCATAAAGGTCAGCACGCGTAGCTACGCCACGTAGATCAATGTAAACGCCATTATACGGTTCAAGGAAGGATTTAACCAGCGAAGTCTTACCAATGCGCCTAATACCAAGGACCACAATGAGTGGTTTACCTATTGACTTATCAAGGAGCCTCAATTCATCAACCCTATCAAAGAGCTCACTCCTTGAGCTTTTAGGCCTTGGATCAAATAAGTTCCGCACCAGAACTAGGTTCCACCCCGGAACTATAAACCTAACGCTACTTTAACCCCACCCCACTGAATGCCTTCATTTCAACATGGGCTTAATTTAAACATAGTATTATTGCAGTTAATCAATATGAGGCTTATTATTTGATTTTAAACCATTTATAGCTTAGAAGTAGGTGAGTAGGGCTATTGATGACGCCAATACTATGGATAAAGCGGTTATGAGCATTAATAAGTGCAGCATGGCTAATATTCCCGGGGCCGTTGTAGAGCCTATGAATGTGAAGAGCATAAATCGCCTCAACCTATCCGCCATTAAGAAACCTACATGAAGCGGGAAATAAAAATTACTGTACCTTACACCTTCTTTACTTCACTTAAACTTAACACATCATAATTACTTACCGGCAATCATTCACTCATTTAAACTCAATATAATTATGAGCGGTAAATGTTTTTAATTAGGCATGGTAGGTATAAAATGTGGAGGTCCCAAGGTCAATACTTATTGAAGCTGAGAGGAGGGGGNNTTGATATTATTGATTTGGTGGCTAGGGTGTTGAATCTTGATCCTAGTGAGCGCTCTAGGGCTCATCTTGAGTTGGCTGTTGAATTCCTTAATGAGGGTAGGGATTTAATTGATAAGGATCCTATTCAAGCCAGTGGGAAGTTGTATAAGGCTGCCGAGGAGGCTATTAAAGCCATGGCCATAGCCCTNNTCACTTTATTCATTCCTTTTCTTATATAAAAATGAATATAAATTATTTAACTAAGTCAATACTATAATTAATACCCCGTGGCTATACCTGAAAGCATAATTAATGAAGCTGAGAGGAGGGGGTTGAT
>NZ_DAXS01000063.1:4483-4621 GCF_002506515.1 Caldivirga sp. UBA161 | reverse complement strand
AAACCTTAATGAAGCCAAGAAGGCTGAAGCCCAAGGTATGTGGACTACTGTGCTATTATTTGATGCAGTAGATTCAATAAGTTTAAGGTTAAATACTAAGGATATTAGGCTCTGGTGGGGTCGTGCATGGTTCCTACA
>NZ_DAXS01000063.1:0-4477 GCF_002506515.1 Caldivirga sp. UBA161 | reverse complement strand
TGAGGCCAAGACATGTTAAGAATGATGTGGAGTATATTGACCGTATTGTTAAGTTGGCTGAGGATATTGTGAAGAGTCGGTTAAATAACGCATGACCCATCTTAAGCCTGAGCGTTTATGATTAGATTTTACTATGTTTAATGCATGGAGGGTACTGTAATGAAACTGGCGAGTAGTTGGGAGGGGAGGTATGTCTTCCTAGAGAATCGGTCCTAAGGATGATGCAAAGGGTAAATATGAGCAATGAGGCTGAGTGATTAAAATATTAATCATAGTGAAAACAGTACTTTCCCGTGAATAATTATAACTTATATTTACTTACTTTAACATTACTCCTTAAACTTAGTGTTGAGTCATAGATTCTTAATGCATACTCAGCCTCCTCATTACTGTGGGTAGTTCTGAAGATGACTTCACGAACCTTCTCCCTATTAAAGGCTATTAATTCACCGTTAAATATAGTGAATGGAGGCATATCCATAGTCACTAACCCGTAAACGTGGGAGCCTGGGCCAATTGCCTTACCGGTCATTATGCTTGTATTAATGCCTGTCTTAACCCAGTCACCTATAATGGGGCCTAGTTTAACCATACCTGTATCAACGCCCATGAATTTAACAGTACCTAATGTATTCTTGAGGTTTGAGACTGTTGTACCAGCACCAAAATTAACCCACTTACCCACGTAGGAGTCACCCAAGTAACCATGATGCTCCTTAAAGGTGCAGCAGTCAATTACAGTATTCTTAATTTCCCCAGATAACTTAACATTCATGTAGGCTACAGTACCCTCCCTAATGTAGGTGAAGGGAGATAGAGCAGTACCTGGCCCTATTAATGCTGGGCCCTTAATGTATACTGGAACATTAATACTACTCTTAACCACGAGCACCGGCCCCTCATTAATGTTGAACCTAACATCCCCTGAAACTTCAGATTCATATAATTTTACACCTCCCCCTAACCCAATGATGCTTGCTAGTACTTCAATTGTTTCCTTAAGTAAGGTATTATTATGCTTGATTATATCCCATGGCCCTCTAATGAACTCAATACTGCAGTCGTTAATGGTTCCTCCACTACCCTTAACCTTAATTAAATTGTAGCCTCCGCATACTACGGATTCATTATTACTAATATGCTTAATCACCATCCTAATGTTACTTGAGTATGGGATTATACATGGGTTAATGTATGCGTCAGCATTACTGGAATACTCAATGTTAATTGGGATCCCTAATTCACCGACCAGTAGCCTATTTCTACGAATGTGAATCTGCTCAACATTAAGCACTACTGCAGCTTCATTAATCAGCCTGATTAACCAGTGCTCAATAATCCTTAATCCACCAATAATTATGTAGGGGATTGGCGTAGTGTATGATATTGGCTCCATGGGTGAACTACATGGTAGCGTTAACGCCAGCCGCATTTATTGTCAATGGGCAAAGCTTATTAAGCATTTAAGGTTAACCCAACGATGGCTGCCATACCAAAAACACTGGTAATAGGTAGGTGCCGCAGGTGCGGCGCTAAGATAAGGATGTATGATGACTACTACGTATGCCCACGCTGTGGATCATTATTCTGTGTAGTGTGCGCCGAGAGGAAATTATTCGGTAAGTGCCCGATTGATGGAACTCAATTAGTTAAGAAGTAGGTTAACACCGTGTTAATACTTAATAAACGCATCCACTTAATGAATTAATGCCAATACACTTAAAGGTTAGTAAAGGTGATGTAGCAGAAAGGGTTATAGTAGTTGGTGACCCAGCCAGGGCTAGGCAATTAGCAAGTATGCTTAAGGATTCAAGGATAATTAATGAGAATAGGGGTTTCCTAGCCTACACCGGCTCATACAATGGTGTTAAAATCACTGTGGCGACCCATGGTATAGGGGCACCATCAGCAGCCATAGTGGTGGAGGAGTTGGTGAGTATGGGGGCTAGGGTGATAGTGAGGCTTGGTACTGCTGCGGCACTACAGGGTGGTATTGAGCCTGGTACAGTGATAATACCAAGTGGTGCAGGTTATAATGTAGGTGGCATATATGCACAATACTTGGGAAGTAATATAATGTACCCAGCCGTGCCTAATCATGAAGTCCTACTTAAATTAATAAGCAATTTCACGAATTCTGGATTAAACTTCACTGTTGGTGTAATCTACAGTAGCGATGCCTTCTATGCTGAGGAGGATTTACCTAAGGCACTTGGTTCAAGGGGGATAATTGGGGTTGAGATGGAGTGCGCCGTATTATTCCTACTAGGCTTAATAAGGGGGATTAAAACTGGGGCTGCCTTAGTGGTTACTAATAAGTTGACTGAAGGTAGGTTCAGTAGGTTCCTGGAGGGTAAGGAGCTTGAGTCAATTATTAATAGGGTTGGGGCAGTGGTATTGAATACTTTAAGTGAAGTCACTTAGTGTTCCTTATTAGCGAAAGCAGTATGAAGCCTGTTATTAACCATATGGTAACTGGTAAAGCGTATTGGGGCTTATAGATTAATTCCAGGATAATCGCCGCAGTGAATATGGGTAATCCAATTAACGCCAATGCTGGTATTTTTAAATTACCTATCCTAGTTGTGGGTGTTTGGAAACCGCTAGGCTTATTGCTTGACTTAAACTTAATTAATGCTAAGATGGCCAGTGAGTATGTTATCATTGAGGCTATACCGTATGATCCAACTATTAACTCAACATCATTACTTAACACAAATAATGATGCAATAAATGATGCAGCAATAATGGATAGGTATGGTGTTCTAAACCTAGGATGAATTACGGCTAATTGCTTGGGCATTAATGAATCATTACTCATACTGTAGATGCTTCTTGAGTAATCCACGATACCAGCATTAATGCTTAGAAGCATAACTAACGCTATTGAGGAGGAAATATACATGCTTAATAATCCATGTCCAAGTAACCCAACGGCCAAGGCACCTAATGGATCACTAAGGTTCCTAGCAATATATTGTGTTAAGCCAGAGTATGAAGTTATTGTGGATAGAGCTAATGCAACAACAGTGGATAAGGTGCATACAGCTATTATGGATCTTGGCACACTATGCCCAGGTAATAACGCCTCCCCAGCGGATTGTGCAATAACATCAATTCCAGTATATCCCCTTAAGGCGTAGGCTAAGCCGATTGCAGGTATGGTGAAGCTAATGCTGAATCCCACATGATGCGGTTGGTGAATTATAGCGTATACGCCAAAGGCCATTAGGGTTATTATGCCTACTAGGTCAATAGCTACTAATACTAGGTTAAATCTGGCTGATGGCTTAATACCAATAATGTTAATGATGGCCAGCGCCCATATCATAATTAATGACAATACTACGTTAACCGGCCATATGCGTAGGCCTTCAATTAGGACACTTAAGTAGCCTGTGAACCCAACTGCACCGTAGGATACCATGAGGATTTGGTCAAAATCAAGCAACCAACCAGCTATGAAACCAGGAACCCTACCCAACTCGTGCCTAACATAATAGTATGCGCCACCAGCCTCAGGTATTGCACTACCTAATTCAGCATAAGTTAATCCAGCTACCCATAGTGGTATGGAGCCTAGAAGCATAACCACTGGTAATGATGATCCTGAGTAAAGCGCAATAACGCCCATTGAGAAGTAGTATGTTGATGAAACGTCAGAGTACCCTAACGCAAATAATTCCATGGTCTTAAGCGTCCTCCTAAGCTTAATGTGCCTATTCTCCATAATAATAATGATATCCATAAACATGAACACTTTTTAAGCCTTAATGAAGTAAGCTCACATCCCTACATGCACCATTACTATAATTATGAACGCTCCTTAATTACTCCAGAATCCATACACCTTGGCTCAAGGATTACTCCTCTACTTATTGTTATTGAAACCTTGTTTTCACCTAGTTTATAACTTAACCACCTATAGTTAGGTATCTTCCAGATAATTACATTAGTTAAGTAACCTGGTTGTAAAATGCCCCTATCCCTAAGTCCTAAGCTATATGCCGCATCTACGGTTGCAGCCATTAACGCCTCTAGGGGGTCATGCCAAGTAAATATGTGGCTAACTCCATTATATACTGCATGCTTAACACCCAGGTACTTGGGCTAAAGTCCGAACCTAAAGCCGTAGGTACTCCAATATCCTTAAGTGCCCTCACCGGCGGCTTCCTGTTACTCATCAATGTTAGTATTGTTGCAGGTAATAATGTGGCAATTGAGCCCTTAATGCCATAGCTTTAACATTCCGCTCCGGCGTATTTAATAAATGATCAAGTGACATTATGTTAAATTCATTAACTAAGTCACTGCATCCAATGTAGGCAATCTCATCAGCATGAAGCCTAAGCCTAAAACCCCTTAATGATGCTTCCCTAAGTATTATCCTAGTTTTATTAACGGTGAAGGCGCCATAATTACAGAATACATCAACAAACTTAGCCAATTCCTTAGCTTGACAAAGTGAAAGGGCAAG
>NZ_DAXS01000008.1:244-3533 GCF_002506515.1 Caldivirga sp. UBA161 | reverse complement strand
CTAGTAAAGATGCAGGTTATGGATTATGTTTAATCATTGGAAATGGTATCACTTCCTTAATGGAGTATTGCCCAGTTAGCACCATTACTAACCTATCAATGCCTATGCCTAATCCACCTGTTGGTGGCATTCCGTAGCTTAGGGCTAGGATGAAGTCATAGTCGTATGGATGCGCCTCCTCGTCACCCCTCTTGAAGCGTTCAGCCTCCTCCTCGAAGAATTTATGCTGTAACTGAGGGTCATTAAGCTCAGTGTACGCGTTGGCTAACTCCATTCCAGCAATGTATAATTCAAACCTCTCTATTAGGCCTGGCTTAGACCTATGTGGCTTACATAGTGGTGTTGTCTCCTGCGGGTAATCTGTGATGAAGGTTGGTTGAATTAACTTGGGTGCAACCAATTTATCAAACAGTTTCTCAATCATAAGCCCCCTAACATACTGCCCACCCCTGGGTACTAGCCCATTCTCATTCATTAGCCTCCTCAACTCATCATCACTCATTAATTCAACGTTCTTACCTAACTCATTGCTCAACGCCTCAATCATTGTTAACCTCCTGAATGGGGTAGTTAACTTAACCTCAGCCTTATCTCCACCAATGGGGTACTCAATAGTATCCTTACCAATAACCTTCACTGCAACCTGGTGAATTAAATCCTCTGTAAGCTTCATAATGTCATTATAATCCGCATAGGCCCAGTATAATTCAAGCATTGTGAATTCTGGATTATGGTAAACGTCAATATCCTCATTCCTAAACACTTTACCAATCTCGTAAACCTTATTGAAGCCCCCAATTATGAACCTCTTCAAGTAAAGTTCAAGGCTAATCCTAAGGTACCAGTCCTCATCAAGTGCATTAACATGAGTCTTAAATGGCTTAGCCAATGCACCACCATAGACTGGCTGCAGTATTGGTGTTTCAACCTCCATGAAACCCATTGAGTTCAAGTACTCCCTAATGGCTTGAATAATCCTGAACCTAGTTTGAATAATCCTCCTAGCCTCACTATTGTATAGGAAATCAAGATACCTATGAGTATACCTCCACTCAGTGGTGTACTTACTCCAGTCAGGTGGCTCAAGGAGTGCCTTAGCCAATAACGCGTAATCATGGACCAGTAGGGTTAACTCACCCTTAAGCGTGTAGAATAAGTCACCCTCAACCCCAATTATATCACCCCTATCCACGTACTTATGGAACTCCTCAAACCTATCCCCCAATTCATTAACCCTTAAGTATAATTGAAGCCTCTCCCCCTCATCAAAAATATCGATGAAGGAGGCCTTCCCATGCCTCCTAATGTTAGCCACCCTACCCACTGTTCTAATGCCCTTAAGGAATGGGTCATGGCTAATGGGATACTTCTTAGCAAGCTCCCTAATCTGGCTTATCGTGTACGTAATATCAAACTTATGTGGATATGGGTTAATTCCCCTACTCCTTAACTCCTCCACAATCCTTAACCTATTCACGTCCCATTGAGGCTTATACATACTGATACATTGGGTTCAATGCGTATAGTCTTAATAAACATTGTACTGCATCCGGTTACATGGCGAAGCCCTAAAAAGCACTGGGGGAGTTATAGGATACTTGATGCAGGTAGTTGACGGTGACTTAGTGGATGCGTTAACTATCCTTGGCTTATCAAGGAAAGAGGCCACTGTATTAGCTTACTTACTCTTGAATGGTAATGCCACGGCTAGGGAGATTATGACTGATTTGTCTATTCATCAGCCTCAATTATACAATATAATGGTTTCACTTGAGAGGAAGGGTTTCATTAATGTTCAGCAAAGTAAGCCTAAGGTGTATACACCAATAGGTATGGGGGTGATAATGGAGATGATTGAGAATGAGATGCTTAAGCGTAAGCAAGCCGTGGTTAAGGCCTTAACATCATTAACCAGAGGTGATAGGGTAAGGAACCTACTATGGGTTACTAGGGGTATTGATAATGTTATTTATAATTCAGCATCCTTAATTCAGGAAGCCACCAGTGAATTATATGTATCAGCACCACCAGTATTATTAAGTAGGCTTATTAAGCATATAAGTAATCTTGACCCCAGGGTTAAGGCATATATCCTAGTGTACCCAAGCTTAGATGACGAATTACTAAGTAGATTAAAGGGCATTAAGAGCCTCGTTGAGGTTAAGGTGAATAAGCTTGGCCCATTCTACTTCATTTCATCAAACGCTGAATCCTGTGTTTTTGCACCCAGTAAAGTTAGCCTACTTAGGGAGGCTGAGCCATATGGGTACGTGTTTAGGGATAGGATAATGACCCTTCAATTCATTCATGGATTCTTCGATGCATGGAGGCGAGCTCAGACGATTTACAGGAGGGGCTTTAAGACCTCTGATTACCCATTGGTTTTTAACTCCCATAGATTCGCCACATGGGAGATTCTTAAGGCTAAGGAATCTAAACTAAGCATTGAGGTTAGGGTTAAGGGCTACTTAACGAGTAATAATGAGGAAGCGGATATAACTGGGGTACCGCTTAACGTAACGATAGATAGTGATGTGGTGAATTTTGAATTATTACCCAGTAACGGTGGTAAGGCATTACTTGTGGGTGGTACTAATGCCTTAATTGAAGATATTGAATCAGAGTATATTGAAATTAAACTTAGGAATCAATAGAAATTAAATGAATTAACTAAGCCGGTAATGCTTCCCTATTTATACTAAATTGTGTAGTAAAATTTTTAAGCTAAAGGGGCAATTACACATATGTTAGGCAGAGGTAACTCAACCCTAGTTGTGAAGGTAATACTAATGGCGGTAGTAATCCTGGCGGCAGCGTATAGTGCAGTTATGAATGTTGCTTACGCCCAGCAGAAGCCTCAAATAATAGGCGGTAACCCAGTCACAATAATTCTAACGCCTGGTTCACCCATATGGAACCCCTATGCGCCAAGCAATATGATTGGTAACACATGGGACTACTTACCATTAGCAGCATTTAACCCATTAACTGGCCAATGGTGGCCTATTTTGGCTGAGAATTGGACTGTTGAGGTTTTGCCTAACGGTTCAGGTATTTTAACTATTTACCTTAGGAAGGGCCTATACTGGTATAATGGCTCAGTTGCAATNNTGGGATGTTTATGCTGAATTCTACATTGGTATGAAGTCCTTCGGCTGGTATGTGCCTTGGATTAATCAATCGCTAGTGGATGAGGATATTAGAGTATTGAACAACTACACTATACAATTCCTATTCCAAAGATGGACACCATACATACCCTACTGGCTATTAACAAGCTGGATTGATG
>NZ_DAXS01000008.1:0-164 GCF_002506515.1 Caldivirga sp. UBA161 | reverse complement strand
TACCCATATTACTTAAGTTACGTTAGTACAACATACCTACATTTCACCCTTGAACCACCTAACATATTGTCATCATGGTATGAGGTCTTCCCACTCGCATCATGGCAGTACTATGATCCAACGGCAGTAGTATGGGAGACCGGAGGTAATACGCAGGCCCTGAG
>NZ_DAXS01000073.1 GCF_002506515.1 Caldivirga sp. UBA161 | reverse complement strand
TATGATCTACACGTGTGGGGGTTTCATGAAGGAAAATTAACCCTAGATTACGTGAAAATTGGGGCAGAGAAGGTTAAGAAAATGCTTAATGAAGCTAAAAAGATCTTTGAAAGCAATCCTTACTAAGAAGCATTAACATGGTAGGATCCATACAGCTCCCCCTGCAAATAATGAAGTTCCAACATTAGGTTAACCATTATTTTAACAAATATAGTACCCGTTACTTACTCAATCACTATTAATTTAAGGCTCCTTCAGTATGAGCCCCTCACGCCACTAATTAACTCCCTCCTCATCTTTGGGGGTTCGTTGAAGCCTTGAGTGTTAAGCTGGCTTAGAGGTTTATTTCATCTTTTACTGCTAAGGCTAATTAAGTGGTGGATCCTTTATTAATCCTGGTGGCACTGCGCCTTCTGCAATAATGTTAACTTCACTTTCTTAAATTAGGCCACTTCTAATTTATATATCTTAACATTACTACCCTGCGTTAACCCTGTGAAGACTGATACTTTGCCGTTAATATCCACGAAGCCTAATCCATTTAATGACACTGAGCCGTATTGGTCACCTGTATACGGGTCGTAGGCATTGATCACAAATATTGGCTTACCATTAGCCATCATATTATAACCTACATATAGTGTACTATTAACGTATTTTATGAATGGAGTAACCGGTACCTTACCTAGGGTTACTACGTGACCCTCATTGGACACCACCTTAATGGAATCATCAATACTATGGTAAGTTACGTATAATTCACCATTACTTAGCCACATGGCCGGTATTGCATCACCATTAAAGTCATTGGCCAATGTGGTAACTGGAGTTGGCTGTACAGTTGGCTTACCTGTACATAATACACTTGGGTTATTCTGCATTGAACCATATAGTTCACTGATGTTAACGTATTCGAGAAGCAAGGTATTACTGTTAGCCACCTGAAATAGCATGTATATGTCTGAGCCATCCCTAAGTCCAGGTAACCTATATTTATTAAGCATATTACCTACTGAGTCAACAACATCTATCGTAGTGTACATTGCCGGCTCTAATCCCTTAACCTTTATTGAATTCACAGCAGTCCTATGGGTAGCTCCAGTGGTACCATAGGATGGGTAATTACCACCACCGAAGGTCAATATATCACTTTCATTACCTTCAACGGCGAAGGTCATGTTATTATTATCACAACTACCACCTGGTATAGCCAGTACATTTAAACCACCAGTTAATCTATTGTAGAATGCTTGATATGCAGCGCATGGGTAGGCGCATGGCGACCAGGGTGAGGGTATTGAGCCCCTTCCGTAGCATTCCATTCCGCCTCCGAAGACCATGTAGTCACCTACATTTGATGCACCAGTTATGTTACTTAAATCAACATTAGGCTTTATTATATCACTTAAATTGGGCCCTATTGGTGGGTAGATTGATGGCACTATTAGGTACACGTTTCCATCAACCACCAGTACTGCGTAATCTCCAGAGGAACCTGGTATTAACTGGAAGGCAATCATGTCATTATTGAGTACAAGGCCTTGATTAGGGTAAATACTGAAACTTGGCCCATTTAAATTGCCCTTAAGGATCATTGAGCTTTCCTCAACCTTAGTAACTTCCAGTTTAACTGAAGTCGTTGGCGTCCTTAATAATTCTGAACTACCTCTTATTAAGGTTGGTAAATTCCTCACTATTAAGTAACCAGCACCAGCTAGGGCTAAGTCTGCTATTAGAATTAGCGCAAGCCTTCTATTCTTATCCATAATATTATTCTTCTATTACCATGTTTTTAAGCTTTTCAAATACACTATAGCCATAACCTCTTAAACTAATTTTACCACTATCACGCATTAGAGCACGGAAACATGCCCTTAAAATTGAGCAATAGTAGTTATGCGCATTTACTGGTGCCCCGGCCGGGATTTGAACCCGGGTCACGGGCTCGAGAGGCCCGCATACTTGTCCGGGCTATACGACCGGGGCTTATGACCAGCCTACACTTAGCCTTTTTAGCTTTTCCCACGCATGGTGTTTAAATCCTAGATTCAATTCCCTAAATAATTTCCTAAGCGAAATAATTGCTGGTTAATATTTTAATGAATGTATTTAAAGTACCGCATAATGCTCCTTATTCATGGATTTCCTTAATGATGTTAAGAAGCTTACTGAACTTAGGGTTAAGTTAATGGGGAAGCAAGTATCTAGGGCACCTAGCCTAATTAAGGCTATTGAGGGTAGGAATAGTGAGGGTTATGTTGGTTTAATTGCTGAGTATAAGAGGGTTAGCCCGAGTGGTGTTATTAGGCTTGACTTGGATGCATACAATTACTTTAATCAAGTGTCGCCGTATGCCACTGGCTTCAGTGTGTTAACTGAACCATTCTTCTTCGCTGGTAACACCTTATTTATTAGGATTGCCTCAATATTTAATAAGCCTATACTCTACAAGGACTTCGTTATTCATGAGTATCAGGTTGAGGAGGCCTTCAATAATGGTGCAAGTGCAGTCCTTGTAATATATAGGCTACTTAATGGCAATATTGGATGGCTTATTGATGCTGTTAGGCGTAGGGGGCTTGAACCACTTATAGAGGTTGATAATATTAATGATGCCATTAATGTAGCTAAGGATTACCCTGAATTCATGATTGGCGTTAATTCAAGGGATTTAGGTGATTTAACAGTATCCCTTGAGAGGAGCATAGGCATAATTAGGGCTATTAGGGGTAAGGGAGTTTTAATAATTGCTGAAAGTGGTGTTAAGGGTAGGGGTGAGGCTGAGGCTTTGGCTAGGGAGGGTGTTAACGCTATTCTAGTGGGTACAGCATTAATGAGGAATCCTGCCCTGGCTAGGGAGCTCCATGACGTGAAGCTTGGTTGAAATGCTTAAAAGCCCTTGTTGATTAAAATTAGGCTCAGTGGTTAAGGCTAAGACGCTTACCTTATCAAAGTACTTAATGAACATCAATGATGGTGTTGATGCACGTAGGCTTAAGGAGCTGATTGGTGGCTTACTCAACTTAACCTACATTATTGCAGATGATGAGTCTGAGCTTAATGATGAGGACGTTAATAGCTTTCAGTACGTGCTTCACCTTGCACTTGCGGTGCTTCAATTGGCTGAGGAGAATTGCCTAACGCCGAGTTGCCTCAGTAGGATTATTAATGTATTGAAGAGGGCTGGTGAGGTGGCTTACGGCTGCATTAATGATTGTAGTGGGCTTAAGGTGCTTGCCGAGGAGCTTAGGAGCATCTATAATCATGAATTATCATACTCATCCTACTGGGGGCTTTAATGTAGGTGTATTCCCTGTGTGAATAATGCTTATTAATTCCCAGTTTACCGTTCACCTAATGTCCAGGAAGAAGAGTAGGGGAAGTAGGAAGAAGAGGAGGCTCTTCATAGTGGCTATAATAGCTATTGCAATAGCTGAGGTGGGCTTCATAGTGGCTTACATTGGCCCAACCCTCCTCTATAAGCAACCTAATGCTAAACCCAACTTATTCTCATTAATAGGTGTCTCACTTGTTAACATATCATCATACAGTACCCCCACGCCATCATTAATGAATCCCCTTGTTTTCAATGGAACTAAGCCAGTGGCAATATTCATAACCATAGCACCCACGACGCAATGCACCATACCCTACAGCCTACTAAGTAATTTAACATCTTCATCAAACGTAATACTGGTTCTACTGAGCTCCCCCATAATGGGCCTACAGTTCATAACCCCACCTCAATGGACCAACGTCTACTACAGTATGGAGACCATTAATTGCACTGCCCCACCCAATGTTTACTTAGCTACGGCATCATGGTTCAGCACCGGCTCTCAAATACCCGTGGGTTTATTTAATGCAACCCAGGCACTTAACATAGTTAACGCATCCACAGTGCTTAATGCCCTAAGAAGTAATGCAGTAGGTGCCGTGCTACCAATGGTCATAGTGTCCTATGGTAATGGCACAATAGCAGGCTACTTAGCTGGGCTTAATGCATTAAACTATAGTAAGGTAATAGCGTTAATTAATAAGGCGTCAAGTAGCTAACACACTCATTATATTTATTAAGCTGCCTCAGCCTTTTCCTCGGCCTTAGCCTCAGCTGACTTGGCTTCCCCACTAACCTGAATTACAGGCTCCTTATCCCAATTCTCAGGGTAAACTAGGACTGCGTTAACTTGGACAATTTGGTCACTAATAGTGTTACCCCTAATTAACCTCCTCACCCTTAACCCCCTCTTCTTAGGCCTAAAGCCTGGCTCACCGGATAGGAGGGCGTACTTCTTCACAGGCCCCTCTATGCCTGGGTGCATTGGTGCCCCATCGTACCCAGTGCCTCCAGTTATCTTAATCTTAAAGCCCTGTGGTAGGTCGATAATCTCCTTAATTAATTGAGCATCAAAAACATCCCCTATCCTCAACCCTATTAACCTCTGAGCCGCTTCATCCTTAACTTCAAGTTGCTTAGACTTACCGCTCCTTGGGTCACTCAGCACTAGCTTAAAGGTTGGCATTACGCAACGTTACATGCTTATTTTTTAAACTTTACCACATACTTAAAGTCTCATTCCCCTAGGGTAATGCGTAGCGTTTAAGAATTAACAGTACTCCACCCTGGATTTCATCTAATACTTACTTAAACGTGTTAATTAAATGCTGGGGGATAGGTAAGGTAATGTAACTCACATTAATTAGGTTTCACCCTCCTGACTAAGTGTACTTCTTAATTTAATTAAGTTATATAGCCAATTACCCAGTAACTCGCAGGTTTCAGGGGAATTCTCATGGCCTACGCCACATGATGATATATAGGGGCAGTAGAAGCAGGGTATTGTGGCTAGGAGGTTTAAGTCAACCTCAGGTATTATACTGGCCTTAGCCTCCAGTTTCCTAGCTTCCCTAAGCCCCTTCCTGGTTAACTTAATTTCATAAATCTTCTCATTAACCTTCCTCCTAGTTACAAGCCCCATTCTAATTAACTTATTTAATGCAGGTATACCCACCTTACTATTGGTTCCAGCCATTTTCCATAAATCCTTCTGCAAGCACTTACCATTAAGCCTAATTAGCGTTAAGAGTATGTTAACCTCAACAGGCCCTATCTCATTATCATTCTGCTGGTTAGACATGGGCATTGCGCCTATTCCTGGGTTATAAATATTTACTGTAATGCAATTTAACTTAAGGTTAACTACACTGGTGGGTAATCTATATGTTGAGTAAGGGGGTTAAGGGTTAGGTAAGTAGGCTTGCTCCCACGGGTACTTACCCTTATCCTTAATGTCCCTTATTTCATCAAGTTTCTTAAGCATTACATTCAATTCCTCCTTACTTATCTTCCTGAAGAGTGGCCTTGGTTCACTTAACTGTAATCCCTGTTCAATAGGCTTCCCTGCATCTTGCCACCTTAAGCCATTACCGTAACCCATCATTCTCCACAATTCATTAATACTGAAGGGTATTACTGGCGCAAGTGCTACTGATAATGCCTTAACAATACTCATAAGCATGTATAATGCACTATTGAATTCAACTCCACCTAGCCTCCATGGTTGCCTCTCATTCAGGTACCTATTACCTATCCTGGCTATTTCAATTGACTGGGATAAGGCATCCTTCAGCATTATTTTCCCATAGTTCTCATCAACATTATTAAGAACCTCAAGAACCTTACTGTAAACCTCCTGGTCCTGCTCAATCATCTTAACGCCACTGGGCACTATACCCCACCTCCTCTTCGCCAGTGTTAATACCCTATGGATGAAGTTACCCACTGTGTCATTCATGATTGAATTAACTACGTCTAGGAATGAATCCCACGTGAAGTTACTATCCCTCTGCTCAGGCCTATTGTAAATGAGGTAAAACCTCCAGTAATCCGCTGGGAGGAGTGCTACGGCTTCATCAGCCCAAATCCCAATCCTCTGGCTCTTTGAGAATTTCTTACCCTCGAAAATCAAGTACTCCGTGGATGATGATGCCCATGGCATTACGTAATCCTCCCCAGTAGCCATGAGTAATGCTGGGAATATTATAGTGTGGAATGGTATGTTATCCTTACCTATGAAGAATACAACCCTAGTCCCCTTATTGAACCAGTACTTCCTCCATTCATCCTCCCTACCAAGCCTCCTAAAGTACTCTATGGTTGCTGATACGTAACCCAACACTGCCTCAAACCAGACGTAAATCGTCTTACCCTCAGCACCTGGGAATGGGGCTGGGATACCCCACTTATTATCCCTGGTTATTGCCCTGGGCCTTAAACCCTCCTTAAGTATCCCCAGGCTCATTTGCCTTGCATTATCCGGTAGCGCATTATTCCCTTCAATATAGCTCCTAACCCTATCCTCAAGCCTCCTTAAGTCAAGGTACCAGTGCCTAGTTAACCTCCATTCAGGGGTTGAGCCGCATATTGCGCACTTAGGGTTAATTAACATTCTTGGTTCAAGTAATTTACCGCAGTTTTCACATTGATCACCTCTGGCGTAGGGGTAACCGCAGTATGGACATGTACCAATCACAAACCTATCGGGGAGGAATATCTTATCCTTTGGGCAGTAGGGTAATTCATCATCCTTAGTGAATATGTAGCCATTATTGTAGATTTTAGTGAACGTATCCCTAACATACCACTTATGAACCTCAGACTCAGTCCTAGTGTAGTTATCTGGTTCAATACCCCAGAGCTTAAGCAATTTAACAATGATTTCATGCATCCTATCCGTTAATTGCCTCGGCTCGACACCAAGCTTAATGGCTTCAACCTCAATTGGTGTACCATGTTCATCACTACCTGTAACGTAAACCACATTATAACCCTTCAACTTAAGGTACCTTGTGAATACATCCGCAGATAACAGTGAACCTATTAAATTACCTAAATGCGGGACGGCGTAAATATATGGCCATGCTGAACCAACAACCCACCTTACCTCATTTCCATTGGGGTCACTGAAGACTCGCCTATCAAGCACCCTTAATAAGCTTTTCCATTACAATAACCAGGCTACTTAAGCCTAATTGAGGTTAATTCAAGCCTAGGGCATTAGTGAGTCTGTTTTTTAAACTGAAGCATATTGATGCTGCGCATGAATAGATGTCAACTAGCGATAACGGTTATTTCAATAGCGTTAGCAGCATCATGGGCTATTTCAATAGTTAACATTACCTCAATTAAAACCAGTACAAGTACCGCTATAACAAACACTGTAACTAAGACTATTACAAGCACTGTAATTGAAACCATAACATACACCCCTCAATACACTAATATTACAAGCAGTAATAATAATCAACTTAAGTATCAATTCATATTACCCTATGCACTTCAATCAATACCTGAGAAGTCTAATGGATACTGGCGTAATACAATAATGTTTGAGGGTAATCCGCAACATAACTATGTTATATCAACTAGGACGGGGTACTTCATTGTGAATGTAACTTGGGGTATAGTGGTGCCACCTGCTATTTACGGTGACTTACTTCTCGTAACCACCTCAGGCCTATTCAACTTCTCAACATCAAGCTTCCCATTTAACAATGGTAGTGTTTATGCAATTAATGTAACTAATGGCGCCATCGTATGGTATAGGGTATTTCCAAATCAAATAATGACTCAACCAATAATCTTCAATGGCATAATGATTATTGGATTAGGCAATAGTGTATTAACGCCAACATACAGGGGTACTGGGATTAATTATCTAGCCGCGGTTAATGTTACTAATGGTGAAGTATTATGGAATTATACAACACTTGGAGAAGATATGCCTACACCGGTGTATTATAGGGGTCTCGTAATTGAGGCTGATGGTAGTGATGAAGTGTTTGCATTAAATGCAACCACAGGTAAGCTCACTTGGATTGATGAATTGGGTTCATATGATAGCATGTCCTCATTACTCTTAGTTAATGGTATTGTTTACTTCGGTACATCAACAACATTCTGGTCAATAAACGCCACAACCGGTAATGTTATTTGGAGTGATTACCTTTATGGAACTTATCAAAATATGGCTGGTTTAGATGATTCATCACCAGCCTACTATAAGGGTATTATTGCTACGTCATTTACTTTACATAATTCAAACAATACAATGAATGTCATGTTAGCGGCATTCAATGCAAGTAATGGGCACATACTATGGATTCTTAATGAAGGCTTATCTAAAATTACACCTAACCTAGAGGCGCCACCAGTTATTATTTATAATGGCTTAGTGATTCATGATTCCCCAGTGGGTGTACTGTATGTAGTTAATGCGACTAATGGTAAAGTTTTATGGACCTTTAAAACCGGCCTCACGTTAAGTAATGCTGTGGTTGTGTTTAATAAATTCATAATTATTCAGAATAGGACTGGTGAACTTTTTATACTTACATTAAATGGCAGTTTAATTAAGGAGATATACACGCCAATAGTACCTGGTGCAGGTAATCTTTTGGCTACTGGGAATTCGTTGATTCTTGTTGGTGTTAATGGTATTATTGAATCATTACCATTATTTACACTGCTTCATCCATGATGCGGTAACTTGGGTAGTGTTTAAAAGCTGTTGATTGTTTGCTAGCTAAGTGGCTTAAATGTCTTTAATTGACGTGAGTAGGTTAAATGAGTTTGATGAGGATATGGTAATAAGATTCCCCATAAGGCCACATACTTTTAAGAAGGGGAAGGTTAGGTTAATGAGTATTGACGCCTTTGAAAAAGCCATTGACCCAAGTAGGTTAAGTATACTTAAGTTAATTGCCTTCGGTGTATCTAAGCCGTCTGTGATTGGGGGGAAGCTTAAGATGCCTAAATCAACACTATATAGGCACTTATCAGTATTAATGAAGTATGGTTGGATTGAGAGGAGTAGCTACGGCTTAATCTTCTCAGCCCCAATATACCTTGCTTACGAGGTTGAGAGTGGGAGGCTTGGTTCATTAGGCTTAAGGCTTCTTAATGGAAAGGGGGCTTTCATAGATGAGAAGACTGGTTTTATAATAATTAATGGTGTTAGGCCCATTCAAAACTGCTTAAAATGCCCAATGCTTAGGCAGTGCACTGAACATGTTAAGTTGCTGGCTCATGAATTCAACGTAACCTTAAGAAGTAAAACCCCTGCTGAGGCTTATATTGAGATTTTAACTTGGGTAACATCTAAGAATTTAGCTAAGATACTTAACTCAATATACTTGGATTTAAGTATTAGGTGAGGCAGGACTCCATTATGGAAAAGTAATAAAAACACCTGCATGGTAGCGATAGTAGTTGGCATGGGTAAGGAAGCATTATTGGTTTACGTTGATCCAAATCCCATGGAGAGCAAGATTAATGAATTTAAGATGCTTGCTGAGGTGGCAGGCTATGAGGTTAGGGGACTTGTGGTTCAGAGGAGGGTTCCAGACTCAAGATACTACGTGGGTAGTGGTAAGCTTGGGGATGTTAAGAGGCTTATCGATAATAGTGTTAACTACCTAATAACCTATCATCAACTTAAGCCTAACCAATCCTTCAACTTATCCAGGGAGTTAAGGGTGAATGTAATGGATAGGGTTAAGTTAATTCTGGAGATATTTGATAAGAGGGCTGGTGATGCTGAGGCTAAGCTTCAGATAAAGTTGGCTGAGTTAAAGTACTCATTGCCCTTAATCAGGGAGTATATTAGGTTAAGTAAGAAGGGGGAGCAGATTGGCTTCCACGGCTTAGGTGAATATGGTGCTGAAACCTACTATAAGCATGCCTTAAGGCAAATAGCTTCAGTTAAGAGAAAGTTAAATTCAATAAAATTAATGAGGGATACTCACATAATTAAGAGGAGGGATAAGGGTATTCCTGAGGTTGCATTAACAGGCTACACAATGGCTGGTAAGACAACACTCTTCAATAGGTTAACCGGTGAAGGTAAGTATATTGATGGTAAGGCGTTCGCAACCTTATCAACATACTCCAGGCTAGTTAACTTCAATGGGAAGTACGCCGTCATTACGGACACTGTAGGCTTTATTGATGATTTACCACCAATACTGGTGGAGTCCTTCTACTCAACAATAAGGGAGATAGCCTATGCTGACCTCATACTTCTCATAATAGATTCAAGTGACCCAGTTGATGAGGTACGTAGGAAGGTTAGTAGTTCAATAAGTATACTGAATGATATAGCCGTACCAATGAGTAAGGTCATCCCAGTCTTCAATAAGATTGATGAGGTTAAGGACACTGATTCATTAATTAGCATTGCGCTGGAATTTAAGTTAAGTAATCCATTATTCATATCAGCTAAGACTGGTGCTGGATTAGAGTCATTGAAAGGTAGGATAGCCTCTGAGCTAAGGGATTATGCCACAGTGAGGCTGGCTGTGGGGGATCTTGATGTGGTTAATCAACTGCTTAGGCATAGGGCTTCAATAATGATTATTAACGATGATTCGGCTCTAGTTAACGTTAGGAAGGAGGATCTTATGCTTCTTGATGAGAGGGGGATTAATTACCGGATTGAAGGCTGAGGATTAGGTAAATGTGCTTAAGGACCCCATTAATTAAGCTTCTTGCACTATTAATGTCACTTGCCTTAATCACCACCACAACATCCCCATTACTTAGGTGCGTTAACACCATACCCCTCTTAAACTTAAACTCAGGCTCCATTACCTTAAAAACCCTGTAAGCAACATCATTATCTTCACTTAACCTAAGCCTAATGGAAACCTCCATGGGTTCAAGCTTACTTACTCTGGTGGTCATCCGAGTCCTCCAGCCCCATTAACTCATCAAGGCTAACCCTTTCACCCTTCTCAAGCTTTTGAAGAGCCTCCATGGCCCTCTTCCTTAACTCAACCTTAACCGACTCCTCACTTCTCCTCCTCTCAGCCGCCGCTGCTGATTTCCTTGCAGCCACTAGGAGTAGCCTATTCTTATTAATCTCGTCAATAATCTGCATCTTAGCCTCCTTAAGCTCCTTTATTTTAGCGTAGAGGCTTAGCATTTGTTTCTTAATCTCATCCCTCTCAGCCTTTAATTCATCTCTCCTCTTCTTAAGTTCACCTATACTGTTCCTAACGTCATTTATCTTACTCCTAAGCCCCATTAACTCATCCTTAAGCGGCTTATAGCTACCCTCGTAGATTAACTTAAGGTTATTAATTAATTCAGCACGCCTTCTGCTTAATTCCTCAATTTCCTTAATTGCATTGGCTATGTGGCTCCTAAACTCATCTAGCGTCTCAGCCTTCTCAAGATTCTTCTCAAGCTCTGTAATCGTCTTATAGAATTCCATCTCCTTCTTTAAATCTGATGGCGACGTATCATGCTCAAACTCCAGCTTCTCTATTAAAACCCTTAACTTATCCTTATCCTGAACCCTACCACCTGACGCCTCAAGCTCCTTTAAAAGCTCCCTGAGGTTCTTAATCCTATCCCTTAATTGAATGATCCTCTTGCTTACCTCATCCTTCTCAGCCTTATTCTTCTTAAGATGCTCAATGATGCTATTCCTCTTGCTGATTAATTCATTAATCTTATTCTTTAATTCACTTAGCTCATTCCGCTTACTGTTTAATTGGTTTATTACTACCGTTAACTGATTTCTCTTCTCATTTAACTTGCCTTTAAGCTCATTCAATTCCTTATAGGCCTCATCCAACTCACTGTTAACATTACTCAGCTTAACATTCAACTCTTCTATCTTCTTCTCAAGCTCCTCAGCATTAAGTAATGACACAGGCAACCCTTACCAACCCAATATATAAGCTTTATCCAAGAGAAATAACTAAAGCTTTAAATGCAGACAACCTTACTAATAAACATGGAGTATAGGGAATTCAGGGGAGGGTTAAGAATGCCTATCATTGGCCTAGGCTCATACTTATCAGTATCAGAATGCATGAGGAAAGACCATTATATCGCAATCTTCAGGAAGGCACTGGAGCTGGGTTACAGGATGTTCGATACCGCTGAGGCATATAATTGTTCCGAGGAAGCCATAGGTGCTGCTGTTTCTGGTTTTTCT
>NZ_DAXS01000081.1:8369-12120 GCF_002506515.1 Caldivirga sp. UBA161 | reverse complement strand
CAACACCCACGAAGAAGCATGTAAGCCCATGAAGTTTGAGTTAAAGGTATTAACCTGGGTTTAATTTTGATGGAACGAATGGCAAACTTCACCTCTTTGAGGTGGAGCATCATTTTAAAGTGGGTAAGCATACCCTATTCAGTAGCCCCCCATTAAGGGGGTAACCCATGAGGCTTCGGGGAATACTCCTTTAAGGTGGGGCCAGTACTAACTCAATCTGGTAAAGCGCTTCATATAAAATTACACTATTTAATTATGTGAATTATTTTTAAATTAGTTAAGAAATATAGTATTAAAATTACGTTGTTTATCGCTTAAGCGTCATGTAAATTACGCTAACTTATATGTGCCATGTTTCTTATCGTAGATTAACATTATTGGTGCATTAAGGCTTGGTATTATAATGACTTCATTAATTCCCTTAACTTGTTGTGCCCTGCTAGCTGCATTACTTGGTGCATTCACTACTGTGTTGAAGTTTCCTGCATTATCCTTAAGCCTTAGTAGTGTGCTTATTGCCTTCACTGCTCCACTTATGTTCATTTTACTCACCTCAAGTATACCTTGGGGTTAAGGCTTTATATAGGTTTTGGTGCAAGCAGTTGAATACTCAATAGTTACTATTGTATAATAAATAAACTACATATAATTAGCGTAACTCTAGTACCTGGCATATGAGGGGGTGCTTATTCAGCTAATTGCGCTAATCCCCTTAATATTAAGTATACTGCAATGTAGGCTGGTTCATTAGCCTCTTCACCAGGTTCCTTAATTCGAATTAATTCACCAAGCACCCTACTAACCTGCAGTTTCTGAGTTAGCCTAATTCTTGGATTACCCTTCCTGAAGGCTATTGCCTTATCCACTATTGCCTCAATACCCTTATCAAGGTCACTTAAATCCAACTCCACTGCTATTAGGCCTGTTTTACCATGGAGGCTGTTGGGCATCCTCATTAACCTATTAGTATCTATTGTAACAACCTCATCAATGTGAATAATTAAATTACTCTTAATATCCTCACCCCTACCCTTAATTAAACCCACTGTAACCTTACCCAGCCTAGATGCCTCAGCGAAAACCCTCCCAACACTACCATAAACCTTACCCAGTAGGTTAGCGTTAAATGGGCCCAACTCAATAACTGTGGACCTACCCTCCCTGTTAATTAGTATTTGCCTAGTTAAGTCAACCTTACCTGTTAAGTAATCAACAATCATCCTCCTCTCATCCTGGGTTAAATTAACCACATCATCAGGCCCCTCCACGTGGACGTGAAACCCCCTATGCCCTGAGAAGGTTACCCTAAGGTACTTATCCTCAATACCAAACTCATACCTCAACACGTTAATTAACTTCACCACCTCACTTAATGCATCATTAAGGCACTCAATGGTAACTAACTCAACCCCCCTACAATTATCAGTGGGTAAGTGGTCGCCATCAATATCGAAGACTAAGTCGGCCCCAAGCCAACCCTTTGCATCCATTTCACCCGCAGAGGGGTTATTGAAGTATGCGCTTGATAGGTAGAGGTTCCTTGGAACCCTCTCACTAATGAAACTCCTTAACTCATTCCAATTCCTGAAGCCTAAGTGCCTTATCATTGATTGCCCAGTGAAGGGTTGGTAGGCAACTTCCCTAGCATCAATCTTAGGTATGCCTGGGGGTTTGAAGTAATTCCTATAGTAGTTCCTGAATAAAACCTCAATGTATTTTAGGGATTCATCCATTACTCTATCCTTGGAGCCACGAAGTACGCTAATGTTCCACCACCCGATATTTCGAAGGTTAATGCCAGGGGCTTCTGGGTGGCGAACTCAATAGTGGCTATGTCGCTTATTTGATAAGCTCTATTCACTATGTCTGATAAGTAATCCACACTATAAGTTGCAGTGGCAGTCTCCTTATTATCATACTCGAATAAAACCTCCCCACCCTTATCAAACTTAATCTCTGTTTCACCCCTGTCACTGGATGCCCTAATGTATAATCCATCCTCCTTACCCTCAAACTTGGCGGCATCTGCAATAACCTCCACATCCTTCACAGCCTGCCTTAATGCATCACTAGCCAGCTTAGCGGTAACAGTGAAGACTACTTTAGGTGTTGGTAATTGCTCAACAGGTATGTCTATTAGGGGTAGTTTAATGGTTCTGGTAACCTTACCGCTCATCCTTATCTTAAGGCTATTCTCCTCAACCTCAAAGGTAACGCTACTACCCTTACCAGCCCTCTGAAGTATCTTCTTAACCTCACTGAAGTTAATACCAATGTTAATGTCCTGCTCCACTTCAGGATACTCATCGAATGCCGTCCTAGGCATGTATAAGTCAACCATGGCGGTCCTGGATGGGTCAAGGGCCCTTAGCTTAACCCCATCCTTAGTTACCGTTAAGGCAGACTCCTCAACAAGCACAGCCACTGCATCCATTATCAAGTACCACTCCTTACCATCAGGGTAAGTTAACTTAACGCTACTCACAGATACTGCCACCATTTAGATTTTATAAGGCTTACGACCCTTAACCCAGGTAATAGCTGGAACCATTAAAAAGAATCCAGTGGAGGTGGTTGTATGGATGAGTGCATATTCTGCAGGATAATAGAGAAGAAGGCCCCAGGCTACATAGTATATGAAGATGATGAAGTAATAGCCATATTAGACAAGTATCCAATAAATAAGGGGCATATATTAGTTATGCCTAAGAGGCATTATAAGGATATTTTCGAAATACCTCCTGAGGCGTTATGTAAGGTAATGAGGATTACTAAGCTTATGGCTAAGGCTGTGGTTAATGGCCTTAAGGCTGATGGCGTTAGGCTCATTCAGAATAATGGCTCCTCAGCTGGGCAAGTGGTCTTTCACTTCCACGTTCACGTAATACCATATTATGGCGGCGGCTATAGGGCACATAGGGTTGAGTTAAGTGAGGGGGAGGCCATTGAGGTGGTTAGTAAGGTTACGGAAGCCTTAAGGAAGGTTAATGAAGGCACTTCCCCTAAGAATGAGGATGCAGTAACTGATGCTTAACGGGTTAAGTTACCTCCTCAAAGTCATCCTCACCATGATGCCTAAGCACAATTACATTATATGTTCTAAGTACCTTAATGGCCTCAGCAGTCTCCTTAACATCATTGACGTAAGCTAATACTGCGGTAATCCTCTTATTAGCCTTAATTACCCTTAACCGGGCAAGCCTATTAATGAAGTCATTGGCATCCCTAATTCTCAAAGTCGCCTTAACCTCAACCGCAATAATCCAATCATCAACCTCAACATATCCATCAAACTCACCAACATTCTCAATCACAACCCTCCTAAGCTTATCAACATTAAAACCTAGCTTACCCTTAATCCACATGGGTAAATAATGCCTAACATCACGCTCAAGTAACTTACCCAAAGACCTAGAAATACCACCAACATCACTCATCAAATGCCTAATAGTAACCCACGCATCCTCCTGATCCTTCCTCATTGCCTTAATCTCTAGCCATATTTTATTGTTTTCCTCTTTTATTGCTTTTATCTCCTCCCATATTTTATTTTGGTCCTCTCTTAACGCCTTCAACTCCCCCCATATTTTACTTAACTCATCCTCATGCCTCTGCANNCCTCCCTAATAGCCTTCAACTCCTGCCAAATCTTATTATTCTCCTCCCATAGCTTATTCACATCACTCCTAAGCGCATCCTGCCCCCCACGCATTAACTTAACCTCATCAGTAAGAGCCTTAACAGCATTAAC
>NZ_DAXS01000081.1:430-8308 GCF_002506515.1 Caldivirga sp. UBA161 | reverse complement strand
AAACTCATCACGAAAAGACACAAGGAGGAAAGGGAAAGGGAGGAATAAAAACCTAACCCTAAGTAGGGTGTTATGATAGTTATTATTAGTAGCCATTACTTCCTATTTTTCTTAACATTAGATTGGTTCTTTAAGGGTTTCTAGGGAACATGATGTGAACATTAGGTATCTTCTCATAGCCCATTACCACATCGATCATGTTAGGTATGCGTGGGAGATTGTTAAGCAATTCAACTGCAGTGCGGTTGTATCATCAATGGAGGCTAGTGCTATTGAATGTGAGGAGCCTAGCTTAGTTTTAAGCCAGTGAAGGTTAATATTAAGGTTAATGATGGTGGCGTGATTGGGGGTTATAAGGCCATTTATGTTTCAGTGCACATCCCAGGTAGTGGGCGTACTTTAAGGATGGGATCTTATTCATGGGGATGCTGTAGTTTAACGTGGTGGTAAGCCTGCATTACCGCCAAGGGGCTTTTACATTGAATATGAATGATGCTGTTAAGAGTTTCAGCAAATTAATGAGCATTAAACCTAAGGTGATTTACCCAGGACATGGTAAGCCAATAATAAGTTAACTTAATTAATGCTCATTAACCTAAATTAATATGAAACTATATGCTAAATAGCGCTTAACGTTAATTAACCATGTAATAAGGTAAAGTTAAGGATTTGGCCTTCATTGGGACCAGTAGCTACTCGGCCTCATCATTCAATATCTTCTCCCTAATATTGGGTAATCCAAGTAGGCTACCTAGCACTTAATATGTTTTCAATGGCCATGAATTAAGGCATATCTAAGCAATACCTATGTTATATGCTTTAAACAGCTTTAGATAATCTTTAACCAACATAGTGTATATGGACCTTAACATGAATGCTGAGGAATTCAGTAGATGTATCCCAATGCCTAGGAGAACACTAAACTCTGCTAGAGGTGATGAGGAGAGGGGTAATTATAATTGAGCATGCTTTAAGGATTATCAAGCATTGGAACTCGCCTTAATGGCCCTTCTTTAATGGCATTAGTAAACCCACGAGGGCCTCAATAACGCACTTACTTAATTGAGTTAAATAGTTTCAAGTTCCCAGTGATCTGACCTCCTCCCCGTTCGGGAGGTTTGGGGCTACATTCCCCTTGAGGGGTTCAGCCCCGCGCCCGGCCTTGGGCGCATTACCCCTATCCCTCCCATGAGGGAGGGGCTTGGGGTTATGGTTTTCCTCCTAGCCAAGATGTTGAATGCCCCCACTACATAGGAGGCTACCCAGCCTAGATACGCTGCCTAACGTTGAAGTCCTGGCTTTTAACTTTAATGAGGTACTTAGGGTAGTTGATAAGTGTTATCCACTTGCCTTCGGCATAGCCATTGGTGTTGCCCTTAGGGATGAGCTTGGCGCCTCAAGTGGATTGATAGTTAGGGTTAGGAAGTGCATGGAGGTTACTTCACATTTACCAATGAATTCGAATCCTTCTGAACGCTTATGAGGTTACCTTGATAGTGAAATGGTTCAGTGCTTTTTGGCTGAAGGGACCGTAATTGTTAAATTATATTTAATATTAGTTAACGCATGCCCAAGTTAACTGCATTAACCGTGATCTTAGCTGTAATACTTATAACCGTAATTTTAGCTATATTACTAGTGAATCATTCAACCTCATCAACTGGTAAAGCTAGGTTAATACTGTGGATTACGCCTTGGGGGGCTGGCAATTATACTGTACCATCATGGGCTATACCGGGTGTTGTGTTGGCTTATCAATGTAATGATCCTCAAGCATCAATGATATGGATAAACTGGGCCCTCTACACTATTCAACAATACGTTAATGAAGATAGGCCAGTCTTCATTAATATTTTCTGCGAAATCTACCAACCATCATACAGGTGGAGGGGGACTTTAGATTACATTAATGTTCCTCAATTCATAGTACAGGGCTTGAAGAAGATTAATCCAAGTGGTAGGGGCTTCTACATAGGCTTCAGCGAGGAGGCTGACTGCGTGGCTAATGCGACATGTAGGGGGAGTATGGTTAAGATTTACGGCGAACTCAAGGCTGAATTCCCTGAGGCTAACTTCTTCTACTATGCTAGTGATGGTGAGAACGTTAATGATGTCTCAGCCTTAGCTAAGGAGGCTAACTTAACCCTAGTTGGTTATGATATTTGGGATTACAAATACGTAAATGGTGTGGTTACTGTTCCAGGGTACTTAATTAATAATCTTAGGGTTCTTAAGTCAAGTGGATTCAACATAATGGTTGGTGAGGTTGGGTTCAGGTACTGTGATGAAAAAGCATACATTCAGCCGGCCAACTGGAACGTGAAGTTCACTTGGAACTGCACTGCACCGTCAATATATATGAGTCAGGTATTAGGCGAATTAACCAGTAGCCTTCACCCAGGCTTCATCGGCATCTGGGCTTGGAATGATAATACCTTTGGTGTTGTGTTTAATCCATATTTAATTAGTGCCCTTGAGAATTACACTAAGGGTTAGTTTCATTACTTGGCTTCTCAATCCACCTATCAACGTACCTCCCCATGTTCTGCAGTACAGTTATCCTTGAATTGGGGTCCTCATCCATGAAGATGTACCTTAAGCCCCTTGAGTTAAGGGCCTTCAGTAGGCTTAGGCTCCATTCCTTAACCTCCTCATGCCTAAGCATGTTAAATTTACTAAGCTTATACACTGAGTGGCCTAGGTGCATGTATGATTTAGGCTCAATGAAGTGTGGATTACCTATGCTTAACACCTCGGCGAATTGATCCAGTAATTCACTACTAGTATTCCAGCCCTTAATTAAAGTTATCCTAACCACAGTCCTGGTGGGTATCTTGGCTAATAATTCAAGGCTCCTCAACACCCTCTCCCAGGCATCATCCCTATGAAGCACCGGGTTAGCTATCTTCAGGAATAATTCCTTATTGGGGGCGTTTAGGCTTAGGTATAGTTGAGTTGGTAATGCGTCCTCATGCCAAAGCCTCTCAATCATCTCAGGGTAAAGCCCATTAGTCACTAGGAAGACTGACTTAGTGCTTGGTAGTGACTTAATGTACTTTATGAGTTCAGGTAACCTAGGGTACATTGTAGGCTCCCCTGAGAGTGAAATAGCCCAGTGCGTTGGTTGAAGGGCCTCATTAACCTTAACTCTACTACTCTTAGCATGACCAAAGTAACCTGATAGTAACCTCCTCCTCTCCTTAAGTATGCCATTAACCATGTCTACAGGATCCATAACCTCCTCGCTCATTGGCTCATAGGGGTCAAAGGACTCTGACGGCCTCCAACAGTAAACGCACTTATTACTACACATCATACCCACAGGCCCCATTTCAACACACCTATGTGAACCACCCACTGGGGCACCGTAGAATTTAACCTTGTAGCAACTTGGCCCACCTATTAAGGCGCTCTTAGTCCAGTGGCATAGCTCAACGGTTGCATGCCCATAGACTCCATAATGGGCCTTTTTAAGCATGGGTAATGCATCAAGGCTAATCCTAATCCTACCCTCAGCGAACTCATGGTACCTCAACTTAACCTTAACCTCAGTGTTCTCCATACATCCTAAGGCTTAATATTAAGTTATAAAGTTTTCTTAATACCCCTAAAAATACGCGCAGTTACTCATTACTGCCTATTCTATCCCCTAGAATCCTTATTATACGCGGAAAGGTTATATAGGGTTTCATTAAACTGATTAACGTGAGGGCTTTACTTGATGTTGATAGCCCAGTGCATAAGGTTGGGGATGGGGTTGGGGTTAAGGTTAGGTTAATTAATGATTCATCCTCATCAATAAACGTTAACCTAAGCCTCGAGTACCTACTGGAGGGTAGGCATGTTGACTCATGGGTGGGTTCAGCCCTAGCCCTACCTGGTGAAGTAACTACAGTTAATGCATCATTCACCGTGAATGAGCCTGGGCTTTGGGTTGTTAGGCTTAATGGTAATGCTGGGGGCAGTAAATTCACTGAGTCAATTAAGGTGAGGGTTATTGAGGGGGGAAGGCCCGTTAAATTGGCCTTAGTGTACCACATGCATCAACCCCCATGGTACATGAGTGATGGTAGGTATTACGCGGATTGGGCCTTTAGGTATGTTCACGCCCCGGTTATGGCGCCATTCTTCAACGGTGGCCCATACTTATTCCACGCCTTCCTTAATGACAAGTACAGTGGAGTTAAGGTGAATATTCACCTATCTCCAAGCTTACTTAAGCAGTGGGTTGATGCGATTGAGAAGGGCTATACGCTCATTAATGGTGAGGTTCATGCAAAGGGTAGTGGTGAAGTTAACGCTGTGGCTAAGGTACTCGACATGTATAGGGTTCAGGCTAATAGGGGTCAATTAGACGTATTATCAAGCGTTTATGCCCACACAATACTGGGTTACTTGGCATCAAGGTACGAGATGGTTGACGTCATTGATGAGGAATTGGGGGTAGGTATTGAGGTTACTAGAAGTACCCTAGGTGTTAATCCTGCTGGTGTTTGGACCCCTGAAATGGCGTGGAGTATGGAGCTGCTTGACGTATATGAGAAGCATGGAGTCGGCTACACAGTACTTGATGGTGGCAATCACTTTCCTGGAGTTCAGGGGGATAAGGGAAGCATCTACGAACCCTATAGCCTGGGTGGTAGGTTAACTGTATTCTTTAGGGATGAGAGGCTGAGTAATATTTTATCCTTCCAGAATAATATCCCTGATGAAAGAACAGCCATAAAGCTTGCCGCTATGCTTAGTAGGTCCATTATTGAGGCTAATGGTGAGTTAGTGGTTATTGCCCTTGATGGGGAGAACTTCATAGCAATGTCCAAGACCCCAGCCATGGTTGGTTTAATGCTTGATAAATTCTACTCATACCTCAGTAGGATGCAGGAATTAGGCATTATTGAGACTGTTAGGCTTAGTCAAGTTAACATGGCGAGGAGGAACATAACATACGTACCCACAACATCATGGCTAGGGGGGTTCACTAAGTGGGATGGGGAAAGGAGGGAGCATGCTGAGCATTGGGTTAAAGTTATTGACTCCTATAGGTATTTGAGGGGGCTTGAGGATGCATTAGGTGGTAAGATTAATGAGGCTAGGTATGCCCTATGGCACGCATTAGACAGCGACTTCTGGTGGGCTGAATTCTGGAACCCAGACCTAATCAACCACTGGATTAATGAGCTCCGCAGAATCCTGGATTCAAGATTCAAGATTGCCATGAGGTCTCTAAGGGAGGTTTATAGGGGTTTAATTAATAGGCCTATTGAGCTTGAATTGGAGTTCGACAATGACATGGGGGTTAACGTTAAATTCAGGTTAATTTGCTTGGACGCTCAAGTGGATGCTGTGATCCAGCCTGGTTCTTCAAGGATTAAATGCACAATAACGCCTAGGTTAGCCGGCTCCTATATGGTACCTATATTTGTAACCTCAGGTAACTACATTTACCTACAGTCCTACATAACCCTTAACGTTACTTACGGTAATAGGGATCCACCTAATGATGACTCAGCTAGATAAGCTGTATGGGCAATGCAACCTATGGTCACATACCCTACACTTACCTGGACTTGGGCTTGCAACGGCATTCCTGAGTCCTAACCAATAATCCACAGCCTGCTCCGTCTCCTTCATGAATTCTGAAGCATCCCTAACCTTAACAACATGCATGCTTATCCCATTACCTAACCTACTATAGTTAACCCCGTTGGTGAATGCCCTAATTAAGGCATCAACGTAGTCAATAACCTTAACCCCACTACCCCTAATTAACTTAACCACAATGGCTCCCTCAACCCCAAGCCCCATCATCCTAAGGAAGTGGTAATATGCCTCAACTTGGTAAGCCTCCCTTGGTTCAATGAATCCAAGCCTACTGGCCCTATTGGTTGTCTTAAGCTCGATAATTAACCATGGCTTACCATCCCTATTGATTATTAAGTCGGGTAAGCCCAATACTGGTACGCCCTTAATCAACACCACCACACTCCTCTCCTCAACGTAGGGTTTAGTGAAGTCGGCCTTACCTATCCAGTTCCTCATCCTCATGTTGAAGAAGGAAACCCCCTCCTCACCCCTATTAACAACCACTGGATCCCAGCCTGGCTCAAGGCTGAATTCATCAGCAATACTGCCGAATTGCCTAGCATGCTCATATAATCCATCAACAGCCTCATTACCAATAACCCTACCCTTAGTGAAATCTAAGTGAATCCTGTACTCACAGAACCTTAATTGAACAGCCAATTGATTAACCATTAGAAATAAGGCACCGTGCTTAAGCCTTGGGATTAGGTAACTTGCCTCACCCCACTTAAGAATAGGCTTACCCTCAATGATAGTTAATTCAGGTGCTTGATTAGTAAACTCCATTACACTATTATCCCTTGTAAGATTTATAACTATTAACGATTTGAATTAATTCACTCCAATGCTTGAAAACTTCATCGGAGAGATAATATGGTGAACCATAATTGCCATTAACCCTATTAACAAAGCCATACTTATTAAGAACCATTAAGTGGTATTTAATAGTTTTATAATCCATACTTAATTCCTTAGCTAATTGATTAATGTTCATTGGCCTCTCCCTAAGTTTCTCAATAATCCTAAACCTAACCTCAGCACCCCTTGAATTAACAAACAACCAAACCACCGTACTGAACCTACTGCATGAACCCCTAATTGTTGAGTTACCCGTAGGCTTCATCCTCATTTAATGGCATTACCCTTATTTATGCATTTCCCACATCATACGCTTACTTAACTTCAATTCATTTAATGTAAATTACTAAAAACAATCAGTAGGCAGCGCCTCAACCTTAATTCTGAACTCCCTTAAGTAGCCTATGGTTAATAATACTAGGTTTAATGGCATCATTGAGGCTAAGGCTGATTGCACAGTTAAGCCCACTGTTAGGGTGAGTAGTGTTGATATTAGGCCCACTAAGGCTAGGCTTAACCCAATGGAGAATAGCATAGTTTCCATGGGCCTAAAGGGCTTCTTAATTGGGTAAGTAACCTTAAGCACAGCGTAACCTGGTACATAGACGAAAGCCGGCACACCTAGGATTACCCTAAGGGCTTCAATTAATGGCCCACTGAGGTTAATGAGGGCTAGTAATGAGGCTAATATGGAGTCCACCACCAGTAGCCAGTAAGCTAAGGCATCAATTGATGTTAAGAAGCCCACTGGGCTTGAGCAATGGCTAAAAGTCAACTCACCCCTAAGCCTCATCTTAAGTAAAATCAACGCAACCTCACCCTTACTTACATTAAACCTAGTGGCCAACTCATCAACTACCTGAATCAATTTAATACCATCCATGCTTTTCAGCAAGCCCTTAACATCATCTTCATTAACCATTAATCTAAAGTTAAAGTTAAATACATTTAAAAATTCCCTTTAATAATTTAGGCATAATTATGGACCTAAATAGCATGATATTAGGCTGTAATGCACCAGCCAGGAGGTGGACGGTAACATGTCCTTTAGGCTATAAGCTACATGCTGGCCTAAATGGCGCATTAAGCATAATGAGGCTTACAGTAGTAGGCATAGTTAAAAACGCCTCATTCATTGTAGGCTGCAATAGAAATCGTGAAAGGGAGTGTAACCTCTAAGACCCAGAGAAATCCCTACCCCTCAAGGGCAGGGAGGAGGCTATATGCCTCTGAATGTTTTAAAGAAGGTAAATCCCCATCTTTTCTAATCTACCTGTTGTTGAATCTATCCTATATCCTAATCCCTCAAGAGTTCTTACACCAATAAGCGGCATCTCAAGCCCATTAGATATGGGGGCAGCCTCAAGCATACCCGCACCCTCAATTTCCACAGTTATGTAAGTGAACTCAAGCCCAACTACCCCATTAGCAGTCTTT
>NZ_DAXS01000081.1:0-385 GCF_002506515.1 Caldivirga sp. UBA161 | reverse complement strand
GCTCATATCAACTAACGCATCAATAATTTCCTCACCCCTACTACCCGTAAACCTTGCCTTAACGAATATATTATCCATAACCCCCTAAATAAAACTTCATGAGGCCCTCCTAAAAATCTAGCGACTATTAAGCCTTACAGGGATGCAACATTGAGAAAATTATAGCATTACTTAATGGACTTAAGCGTATATTATTTTATGGCATGTAGAGTAAAGCATAATGTGATGATTTCAAGAAGCTGGAATTACCATGATTTTAGGGCCCAGAGCAATGATGAACCTCTCTGCTTATATCAGATATTCATTAATAATATAATAATATATACTGTTATGTCTTTAACAAATTGTGTTAAATTTTAGAAGTTTATTTAACGTTTTTGACATC
>NZ_DAXS01000029.1 GCF_002506515.1 Caldivirga sp. UBA161 | reverse complement strand
AATTAGCACAGTGAAGAAGCCCCTATCATTTATTGTGAATCATAACGGAGTAGCCCCCATAAAGGGGAGTAACACCCAAGACTCCCAGGAAACCCTCGCCCAAAAGGCGGGGAGGGGGTCAGATAACTAAATTTCCTCCTTATAAGAGATCGAGAAAAGGATTAGTTTATGTAGCGCAAATCGATAATATGTTTAAATCATTAACTGTTGAGGAGAATTTCAAGTTAGCCTCATATAATCTATCTGGGAGTGAATACAATGAGAGAATTGAGATTATATTTACACTATTTAGCCAAATTAAAGGCATTTAAAAAGAAAAGTGTATCAATTAAGCGGAGGGCAAAGGCAAATGGTAGCTATATCATTAGCGTTATTAAGAAAACCTAAAATACTTCTTCTTGATGAACCTACTGCACAGCTAGCTCCTAAAATAGCCAACGAGGTCTTCAAAAAGATTGTTGAGATTAGGGATTTGACTGAGGTAGGAGTAATATTAGTGGAACAAAACGCAGAGAAAGCCCTAGAAATAGCTGACAACGATATTGAATATTCTTACGGATCTAAAGAAGGATATAGGTATCTTCGTTGTAGAGCATAGATTAAATATAGTGGCTAATTATGCTGATTACGTTTATGCCATGTTCATGGGTAAGGTAATAGCTAAAGGCTCAGCAAATGATGTACTTAATAATCCCACTGTAATAGACGCATATCTAGGGTGATACTAGATGTTAGAGATGGTTAAACTTAATGCAGGTTATGGAAAATTGCGGATCCTATTCGATGTGGATTTTCTTGCAAGCAAGAAGCATATCGTAACTATAGTTGGACCCAATGGAAGTGGGAAGTCCACATTTCTTAAGGCTCTAATAAGGTTTAACGAATATTAAAATCAATTAACTTTACCACGTGAGGCAACCAGGATTAATGAAATAATAATTACCAATAATACCAGTGAGTAGTAGGCTATGTAATCCCTAGCCCAATTAGCACTAATCATTAATGGTTCATTAACAGTCACGTTAATTGGCAACGAGTGATAAGGCTGGCCATTAATAACCACTGAGGCTAATTTAATAATAGTTAAGTTAACTTCAATAATCCTCAATGGGCCGCTTAAAACCATTAAATTACCTGCATTAATCCACTGAGAGTATTTTCTGAACCCAGTGCCGTTGATCCTTAAGGCTATTGAGCTTGTTAAATTAACCAAGTACTGCCTAACCCAAATGATGGTTAGGTTTAATGGTTTATTAACCCTAATGAGGATTAATGATGAGTTTAAGGGAAGTAGCCTAGTCCCATTATTGAAGTATTGGGTAGTGAGCGTAATATTGAGTAGTGAACTTGAGTTAAACCAATTCTGTAGTGACTTCACTAAGGTACCATTTAGCATAAATGGAGCTAAACTGGTTATATTAATTATATATTGCCTAACCCAACTAATGGTTAAGTTAAGGGGCTTATTAATAATTACCTTAATTAGGCTTGAATTAATAAGGATTAACCTAGTCCCATTATTGAAGTAGTATTGGGGCTGTATGCTGATTATCAATGTGCTTGATTCATTAAGCCAATTAACCAAGTAGGTTAACTGGGTTCCATTCACCATTATGGGTGTAATACTATTAACCCTAATTAGATACTGTTTAATCCACATAACCGTAGCCTTAATGGGGTTATTAACAGTGATTAAGATGGATGAGTTAAGCGGCATTAACCTCACGTTACTGTTAATGTAATAGTACCTTGGCACAGTTATATTAATGATACTTCCTGAATCAATCCATTGAGTATAATTAATTGAGTAACTACCATTAATCAATATTGATACAGCACTACTTATGTTAACTAAATACTGCCTAACCCATGAGGTGGTAAGGTTTAATGGATGCGTAACCACTATACTTATCCTGGATTGATTCAGGGACATTAACCTGGTCCCATTATTAAAGTACACTAAGCTTGGTATTGTAAGCTCCAGGATGGAGCCATTATTAACCCAGTTACTGTAACTTAACGTTAGTGAACCATTAACGTTAACTGGTATAATGCTGTTAATATTAATCAAGTACTGCCTAACCCAAATAATGGTTAAGTTAAGGGGCTTATTAACAGTCATGTTGATTAATGTCTCATTAATAGCCTTAACCCTTGTTAAGTTATTGAAGAGGTAAATTGACTTAACTCTAATCACCAGTGATGAATTTGCAGGTACCCAACTCTCCATGTTAGTTACGGTGAATGTACCATTAACTAGAGTAACGTTAATAAGGTACTGTGACCTGAACCTCAATAGGAAGTACGTGTTATAATCCCCCCTTATAATGCATGTTGAAAACACGTTAACCGTTGGAGTAATTTTAACTGAGTTATTGCTTATTGATCTTAATGCTCCATTACATGATTCATTAATGCCCTTAAAGATGTAGGTAACCCCATTACCAACTATCACCGTGGGTAAGGTGATGGTGATTGCTTTAAATGCGTAGAAGCCTTCCACAGTACCATTTGGGTAAATAATATTAATGAAGCTGGTGGGTATGGTTGGTTTAAAGGTATTTGTTAACTCACCGTAGTATGGTATACCCACAGTGACCTGTACGTTACCGTTACTTGATATTGAGGTTACCAAGTCTGTTGCAGACTCCCCTGTATTCATACCAAAATTATAGACTTGACTATAAGGTACCCAACCGGATTCACTCCAATGCATTATGGCTAATTGAGCATTAAGGCTCTCAAAGGTTGTTTGCTCACCGTTAAAGCCCCCTCCGAAAACCAACTCAACATCATAGGCGTATCCACCACCAGTCTCCTCGTATGGGGTGGTTACTATTAACGCATCCTTAGCCTTAATGCCTAGGGTCACGTTATCAAACCACATAATAGTGGGTGGCGCATAATTACTTCCATTCCTCACTATAGCGTAGCCAAACATAATCACCACCGAACCATTAATTAAAGTTACGTTAACCTCAAGGTAACCTGACAATGGTAATTTATACCTAGTTAAGTTACTTACATATCCATAGTACTCTTGGTTAATACCCATGGCGTGGTAAACCCCACCGGCCCCATTAATTAGGTGGCTTGATATATTGGCTTCAGGGGCGGTGGCATTCCAAATGTTATCGGCTACATTAAATACACCGGCATCTGTAGTAAATATTAATGCATCTTGAATCCAATACTCCTGGGAACTACCATTAATTAACTTAACCCACACCACCGCGTTTAATTGGAGGCTGGCACTACCCTTAGGTACCCTTAGGATATTGACCGCAGTGTAGCTTGCGTTCCAAGCCCTGATACTACTTATGTTGAAGTAACCTAAAACAGCCGTGGTATTAATGGGCATTATTGATGATACGCCAGTTGGGGCTAATCCAACAACATTAACACTAGCGCTAACGGCACTACCGCATTGGGTGGGGTAAAGTACAACATAGTATGTACCAGGGGGAACGCGTACTAGGTAAGCACCCACATTAACACTACTTGAATACACTGCATATCCCCCACCACCGCTACTCCACTTAGCGTACTGGGTTGGGGTGAATACGTATAGGTTATAGGACCCATTCATTACCTTAACTAGTAATCCTTGACCAAGGCTAACATTAATGTTGGGCCAATAGTACTGGCAGATGAGTGATTGAGCATTAGCGATTAACGTTAAGGAAATGGCTAAAATAGTGATGAGTATTACGGCCTCAGGGATATTCATTAAAACACTCACCTCCTTTTCCTACTCTTACCCTCCCTCATTTGAATCCTCAGTAGTGATGCGTATGCGCAGTAATACTTCATCATTATGCGCGCCAGCAGCATGCGTAATTTCATAATAATTAACTCATTTAACAGTGTTTTAAACTGTTTCCATAATTGAATCCTAAGAATTATTAATCAACCTTACCCATGGCACGTAGTACTTAAAAACTAGGGTTATCTAAAGTTAATTATTCAACTATGTCTAAGCCAAGTAACTTCATACCCAGTAGCGTTAAAAGAAGCGACATTTACCACGGTGGGTGGATTGATCATGATAAGGATGGCGTAATGGCTTCCTTCGAGGACCCCAGTAGGCCTATTGATGAGAGGGTTGAGGATCTTCTAAGTAGGATGAATCTTGAGGAGAAGGTGGCTCAATTAAGGTCAGACTTAACTGATAGGCTAGATGTAGGTAACCTATCAGTGGTCCTTAGAGGTACGGAACCAGCTGAGGGTGCTGTTAAGGCTAATGATATTCAGAGGAGGTTCCTTGAGGATACTAGGCTTGGGATACCTGCCATTATCCATGATGAGTGCCTTCACGGATGCATGGCTAAGCACTCAACAGTATTCCCACAGGCAATAGCCCTAGCCGCTACTTGGGATGTGGACTTAATGTATAGGGTTGCTAAGGCTATTGCAAGGGAGGCTAGGGTTAGGGGTATTAGGCAATGCTTATCCCCCGTAGTCAACCTCACCTTCGATGCTAGGGCTGGTAGGACTGAGGAGACTTATGGTGAGGACCCGTACCTGGCTTCACAATTAGCCTACGCCTACGTTAAGGCGCTTAGGGAGGAGGGTATTATAGCTACTCCTAAGCACTACATTATGAACTTCGTTGGAGATGGTGGTAGGGATAGCGCTGAAATACACATGAGTGAGAGGTTCATTAGAGAGACTGAATTACCAGTCTTCAGGGCAGCCATTAAGGCTGGTGCATTATCATTAATGGCAGCCTACAACTCAATAGATGGTGTACCATGCTCAATGAGCAAGTACTGGTTAACTGAGGTTCTTAGGTGGGAGTTAGGGTTCGAGGGCTTCGTGGTATCAGACTACGGTTCAGTAACTGGCATAATTAATAGGCATTACATAACTGATAATCCCGAAGAGGCTGCTAAACTGGCCCTTGAGGCTGGCCTTGATGTTGAATTCCCAGGGTTCTCAATATACGGTGAACCATTAATTAGAGCTATTAGGAGGGGGTTAATTAGTGAGGGGGTACTTAATGAGGCTGTTAGGAGGGTTTTGAGGGCTAAATTCCTAATAGGCCTATTTGACTCACCTTACGTTGACCCTGAGGAAGCCAAGGTGGTTGGTTCCGAGGAGCATAAGAGAATAGCCCTAGAGGCTGCTGAGAAGGCTATTGTATTACTTAAGAATGATGGGGTACTGCCTATTGATAAGTCTAGGGTTAAGTCCATTGCCCTAATAGGCCCCTTCGCAGATGAGGTTAGGTTAGGTGGTTACAGTGCAATACCTAAGAGCGTAATAACGCCCCTTGAAGCCTTTAAGGCCAGGGGCGTTAATGTAATTCACGCTAAGGGATGTATAGCTGACATGGATTCTGATTACCCGATACCAGTAAGGTACTTGACGCCAATGGGTGAACCTAATAGGCGTGGCTTAAGGGGTGAATACTTCAATAACCCTAACCTTGAGGGTGAGCCAATTGGTGTTAGGATTGATGCACCATGGGAGGGCTTCTTTAGGCTTGACATAGGTTACGACCCACCTTACCAGGGCCTTGACCCAGGAAGGTACTCCATCAGGTGGATTGGCTACATTACACCGCCAGCCACTGGTACCTATGAGTTTAAGGTTTATGCATCAGGTGGTGGTTTTAGGCTTACTGTTGATGGTAAGGTGATAGTGGATTCATGGGGTGTGGTGAGTAATTCACCTAAGTCTGGGTCAATTAGGCTTGAGGGTGGGAGGCAGTATGAGGTTAAGCTTGAGTATGGTAAGTTAAACTATGGTTACGCCTACATTAAGCTTGGTTGGGATTTAATTGAGGACTCAATGATTAAGGAGGCTATTGAGGCGGCCTCAAAGGCTGATGCAGTAGTAGTGTTCGCCGGCATTATTGAGGGTGAGCAAAGGGATAGGGCTTCATTAAGGTTGCCTAAGTGCCAGGAGAGGCTTATTGAGGAGGTGCTTAAGGTTAATAAGAATGTTACAGTGGTGTTAACCACTGGTAGCCCGGTTATTGGTGATTGGATTAATAAGGTCCCAGCCTTAGTTGAGGCTTGGTACCCTGGTGAAATGGGTGGGGAGGCTATTGCTCAGGTACTCTTAGGTGAGTATAATCCAGGTGGTAAATTACCTGTAACTTGGCCAATGCATGAGGGCCAGGAGCCACTGTACTACTTCACTAAGCCCAGTGGTAGGGTTTATGATTACGTTAACATGCCTCCAACACCATTATTCCCCTTCGGCCATGGTTTAAGCTACACTCAATTTAAGTACAGTGACCTTAAGGTGAGCGTTAATGAGGATGATGGCGTGGTTTCGGTTTCACTTAACGTTGAGAATGTGGGTAAGTTAACTGGTGATGAGGTTATCCAATTATATATTAGGGATAGATACTCAAGCATAGCTAGGCCATTAATGATGCTTAGGGGATTCAGGAGGATAACACTTAAGCCTGGTGAGAGGACTGCAGTTGAATTCAAGTTAACCTTAGATGACTTAGCAATGTATGATTCAGGGCTTAGGCGTATAGTGGAGCCTGGTACGTATCAAGTTTTAGTTGGTTCATCATCAATGGATATTAGGCTAATGGGTGAATTCAAGTTAACTAAACTAGTTAGGGGTATTGTGAATGTAGTGAATGTTAATGCTGATAAGGCCAGTGTTAAGGTGGGTGACCTAATCAGTGTTAAAGCCACCTTGAGGAATGAAGGTAAGGTGGGTGACCTAGTCCCCATTATGCTTAAGGTTAATGGTAGGGTAATTGAGGAGCATAAGGTGTACCTTGATCCAGGTGAGGAGAGGACCGTGAACTTCACAGTGAGGCTTCACGAGGTAGGTAAGCAAGTAGTCTCAGTGGCAGTACCTGAGGGGGAGAGGTCAATAACAATAGATGTAGCCCAATAGTAATCACTAAATCCTTAATTAAACATTAATAGGCATTTACTTCAATAATTCATGTTAATCTTAGAGTGAACTTAGGTAATGAGTATGTAATGATGCCATGCCCACAGGTTAACTTATGATACAATATTTATAAATAAACCATAATTAAGCACATTATGAGGATTGAGGTTATTAGGCTTAGGGAGGATAGGCCAGTTACCTTAACATCATACATTCTTGATGCATCCACTGAAATAGCTTGGAAAAGGAGGCCGGCAGTCATTATTTGCCCTGGGGGAGGATTCACATTTACGTCTGATAGAGAGGCTGAACCTGTGGCATTGGTATTCCTCTCAAAGGGTTACCACACATTCGTATTAAGGTACTCAACAGAGAGTATGGGTGTTAGTAAAGTTTACCCTGATGTGGTTGTTGAATTAGCCAATGCAATTGTAACCATTAGGCGTAATGCAGATAAATGGAATATTGACCCCAGTAAGATTGCTATAGTAGGATTCTCAGCTGGAGGGACTGTGGTGGCGCTATATAGTGTTAACTGGCATAGGGATTGGTTAAGTAAACTAGTTAATGCTCCTAAGGAAGCCCTTAAACCATCAGCAGCCATACTAGCTTACCCTGTCGTGGATTTTGTCACAATGAATGAGGTAACTAAGAATAATAGGAATACTCCAGCGGCTGGGGTGCTATTTAAAATGATGTCCCTAGCCTTAGGTTCAAGTAAATTCACTGAAAATGATTTAAGGGAATTAAGCGCAACGTATCATGTTGATGAGAATACTCCCCCAACATTCATATGGACAACCGCTGATGATGATGTGGTTCCCGTGGAGAGTATAATAAGTTATGTTAATGCCTTAGCCAGGAATAAAATACCCTTCGAATTCCACGTCTTTGAGAGGGGAACTCACGGACTCTCACTTGCTGATAAAACCACAGCCTCAAATCCAGAGCAGATTAATCCAACTGTAGCTAAGTGGGTTGAATTAGCCTTAAGCTGGCTGGAGAGGCACTTGAGTACTTGAGGTTAATTCAATGCTAGGTTAAATTTAAATGAAGACTTCACAGGATTTGGCACTGCCTAATTACATGATGTAAAATAACGCATACTTACCATGGATTATTCATAGTTATATTGCATTGAGCGATTGAGAGGGGTATTTAAGTCTCCTTAGGTAACTTAAGCATTATTAATCCCTCAATTAACTCCTCCATTCCTATTATTAAAACTGCGGGTTTTAATCCAAGACTTACCAATACCATACCTGAGGCGAAGCTGCCGGTGGCTCTAAACGTATTCTGGAATATCTATATTACCGTTATGGCGATTAAATAGTACCCTATTAACACTTCACTGGATTACGTAAATTACTCCAAGCACATCAAACCCAGTACCACTGTTAGCCAGTATATTGTTGAGTATAACCACATGCCGCCTAAGCAGCTAAGTAGCATGAATATTAACATTGATGATGAGGAGGCCAGTTAATTCTGTGGGTGCTGGTAAACCAAATTAACATGGAATTTTCCACATACATGAACTTAAATTAACCTTAATATTAATAATCTTTACTTAATTACACAGCCACATTTTTAAGAGAAGCATTCTAAATATGCCAATAAATCTTTCTCATTAACCCTATATACGGTGATTCCCCCATGAATTAGGTAATATGGAGGAATATAGATGCTTCTGGCGGGCCCGCCGGGATTTGAACCCGGGTCCTACGGCTTTCTTCATGCTCATGCCTTAGAAGGCCGCCGCTCTAATCCATGCTGAGCTACGGGCCCTGAGCAGTTAGCCTTTGGGCTAATTTAAAACTTAACTGGATAATTTAACGCTGCGGGAACCTTGTGCTTTTAATAATCTTCCTTATATCGAAGACGAATATGGGCCTCCACCCCAGTTTGCTTAGTTTATTGCTTATTTTACTTATTAGGCTCCTCTCATATGAGGCTAAGAGAACTAGCTTAACTTCAGTGTCCTTCATGTATAGGCGCGCCAGTATTATCCCCCTACTGGTTGGCCAATCATTATACTCAAGCCCCACGTCACTTGTCAGCATTGGGCCGTATTTACTCACTAAGTCATGTAACTCATTCTCAACTTCATTAAGAACCTCAAATTGACTCTCCTCCACGTTTACTTGACTTAAGCCGACAACGCTTAAGTCAAAGTAAACCATGCGCTTATCGCCATGCACTTCAAATAATGCTACCCCCTGCATACTTTACGAAGCATCTTCAAGATTGGGTTTATAAACTTATTTCCCCAGTGGCGCTGGATTCTTAAGCCTATTATGCTATTGACTTACAGGGTGGCCTTGATGGGTCATTAACCTTAAAGCCAAATAGGTAGCAGTAACCCTTATGCATACCATAGTAAACACAGTCATTGCAATTATCAGGCCTACCATTAACTATCTTAAACCCAAGACCCCCAGTGGTTACTGGAGCTGCTATTGTTATTGCCTGCTGAATCGGGCTTGATTGAGGTGTTGTGGTTAATGGTGGTAGTGCAGTGGATTGAGGTGGAGGCGGTGGAGCCTGTGGGGCAACTGGAGGTGGTGAAGGTGGAGTTTCCTGTGGTGGAGGTGCTATGGGTCTAACAGGTTGGGGCTGAATAACCTGTGGTGGAGGAATCTCTGGTGGGGGTGGTGTTGGCTGTGGTACTGATACTGGTTGGGCTTGGGGTATTGGTGAGGCTACTGATGGTATCTCTAGGTTAAACTCCTCCTTAAGTTCCTTAGCCAACGCAGCCCTAATAACATCCATTGTTAATTCATTACCTTCAGCCACCTTCCTATCGTTAATAACCATGGCTGGGAACGTTGAGACCCCGTCTTGCCTCATTCTAACTATCAGTGACTTGTATTGGCCAGGTATCTTACTTTCAGGCTGATCAAGGTACTTAATGATGTCATCGGTGACGTCACTCCTAACCTTAATTATAGTTAACCTAACCTTATCCTCACCCACACCCCTCTTAGCCAACTCAGCTTTAATGTCATTAACAAGGGCCCTAACCTCATTTTCAATGGGTTCCGTCCTCCCGGTAATGGAGTAAAACCTAATAATCATAACACTACTGGCCAACTGGAGATTTATATTTCTAGCGTGTAATACTAGTGGCTTATTTGACTCAATACCTAGCTTAGGGTGATCTTAGCACCAGGTAGCCTGAACTTCAATTATTATCCACTGACGCTAATGGACTTAACAACTTCCTTAACGGCATCCCTATACGTTAATTTACCTCCAGTAACCTTCTCAATAATGTTCACTGCACCAGCCTTACTGAAGCCAGTTACCCCTAGGAATCGGCTTAGGAATATTGAATCAAAGCCGTAAACAATGTAGGCTACCATTAATGCGTATTGGCTATCATTAATGTAGTTGGCCATCATTGAGTTATAGTACTCAGTGGGATTACTACTCCTTAATGATAAGGCTGCTAACGCACCACTCATCATTGCCTGAAAAATACCCTCCCCAGTAACTGGATCAGCTAAGCCTAAGGCATCCCCCGTTAACATTACTCTACGTGTTGAGGCTAAGTTAGGTGGCCTATAGGGTATTAGGTGGCCCATTAGCCTACCTGGTTTTAAACCAAGCTCATTAATGTAGCTTAACAGTAGGTCACTGTACCTACCCTTTAAGGCTGAGCCTAAGCCAACATCATAGTCACTGCGACTCAGTGGGAATAACCATGCATAACCCCACTTAATTCTAGTGAAGTCAAGTATGCAGGCATCCCCAGTATTAATGCCTAGGTTACCTGAGGCTATGTTCATTAAGGCTACTGCGTTTGACTTAGGCATTATGCCTATAGACCTACCCACCCTGGATGGCGCTCCATCAGCACCAATAACCCACTTAGCCTCATAAACACCACCCCTACCTATTACCTCAACCTTATTTGCCGTTTCCTTAACCTTAAGGACCTCATCATTAATGTACTCAACACCATTATTAACAGCCTCATTAAACATGAATTCATCCAACCTCTCTCTCCTGGAGACCCTTATCATAGGTTCCTTAAACCTCATGATATATGAACCAGCATGTGTAACCACCACTACCTCATTACACTCATGTTCAATAACCTCGCTTAAGTCAAGCCCAAGTATCCTTGATAAGGCAATGGACTTAGGCGTTAATCCTCCACCGCATGGTTTAACCCTAGGGTGCCTAGCCTTATCAATAATCATTGCTCTAATACCAAGCCTAGAGGCAATTATGGCCGCAGTATTGCCTGCTGGTCCACTACCAATAATTATTAAATCATACATAATGCCCTAAAGCCCTAGCGCTGTATTTAAGAATTCCACGGTAAATGATAATAATGATAACTAACGCCAATGCTAGTGTAATTAGCCAAAACCATAAACCTACGCTTCTAATATTGAATACGTAAGTGTATTTATAGACGCTAACATTACCTGCATATAGGGTTAGCGTTAACTTATACTTACCACCAGCCCAGTTCCTAATATTAACTACTGTTTCACTTGAATTCAGTAATATAACCCTATCCTTAATTACTGCAATCCACCTTGCTTCACTCGGTGTTACACGTATTATTAACTTACCATGCCTCAAGCCCACTGATGCGTTAATTAACCATAAGTAGGTTGAGTTAACTCTACCAGCCTCCTGATTAACAACACCATTAACGTAACGCTCACTTATCCCAGCAATTGGATTAACTGACTCACCTGTGTCAAAGGATCTGGATTGTCCACCAACTACCGTGAACCATTCATTAGAGTACCTGTACATGAGCATTAATGTGGCGTTCCACTCATTCACGTATAGCTGAGCTGCCGCAGTGTAACCTCCAACAACCCATTCAACATCATTGCTTAGGTTACCTGGGTTAAATCCACCGATAATTATGTAGGCCATCGTTGAGTTAACCTTAATCAACACATCATCATACTTAACCCACCCAGTATCAAAGCGCGTACTATTTAACCTATACCAGTAGTTCACGTTAATGTAACCGTGAGTTAAATTAACCGTAACCATGCATGATACTGTGAAGGGTACCTTAACAAGCATTATTGGTGGAGCCACATACCTATAGTAGGCAGCGTATGATTGGTAGCTTAGGAAACTCCTACTACCGTTTATTAATTTAACATTGAGGTAAGCGCCCACTGAGGTGATGTTCCATAGGTCATCCCAAAACCAGACAATGTAGTACGTTTTATTAAACTTCTCGAAATGAGCAATATTCTGAATCCAGAAGTATTGAATACCATTAGTCACCACTAGGTTTAATTGAACACTAGCCACATTACCCGGGGCGAAGCCTAATGAAGCGAAGGATGAATTGTAGAGCGTTAAGTAACCCATCACTGCATTAACATGGTATGAATACGCCACTATGGTGCCATTCCATAACTCAGCTGTACCATTATCTGATAAGCCAACTGCGTTAAACGCATTAACCACAGTGATGAGTGCAGTGAACGTGATGGCGGTAAGCAATAGTGCCAGTAGCCTCATTGCTACGTTAAGGGTAATTTAATGGCCTTACCCTCACTACTGCTCCTATAGGCTGCCTCAATTATCTCCTGAGCCTTAACTGCATCATTAACTGTTACGCTTAATGGATTACCCTTAGCCACGGCGTCGATTAACTCATCTAGGGTAGTCCTCTGCTGCCCCTGAACCCTAGGCTTAACCCACCCGCCCTGATCCCTCGTATAGTACATTAACCCCAACTCAGTCCTAATTAATGAACCCCTCTCACCATAAGCCTCCAGGGGGGACCACGGTAGGCCCTCTAGTACTTGAGTCCACCCAGCATCCAATATCCCTAACGTACCCCTACTAAATCTTATAACCGCAATACCTTGGTCATCAATACTGTAATTGCCTGTGAAGTTACTTATAATGCCAGTAACCTCAATAGCCTCATCACTAAGTAGGAACCTCAGTAAGTCCGCACCATGTATGCCTAGGTCAAGGAAGCCACCGCCGCCTGAGTATTGGGTATTAGTGAACCATTCACTCCAGTCCTTAAACCACTTATCAATGGCTCCAGGGTGAGCCACCCTAACCCTAATCATGCTTACCTTACCTAAGGTGCCGCTGGTTAGGATTTCCCTAGCCTTAGCGTTCTCTGGGTTAAGCCTTGAGTTAAAGCCTGTTGTGAATAATACACCATGCCTCTTAACAATGCTGCTAATATCCACGGCATCCTTAACATTAATACCAATGGGCTTCTCGCAGAATATGTGAATATTATTTTCAGCCAGTAATTCAATGTAGTACTTATGCTTTGATGTCTCTGAATCAATAACGGCTACATCTGGCTTAGCCTTAATTAACTCATCAAGGCTCTTAAAGAACCTTAACCCATATTTACCAGTATAATACTTACCCCTCTCCTCATTATCATCAAAGGCACCCACCACCTCAACATCACTCCTCCTCAATAGCTGCTCCACGTGGCCTGGAGCATGGACGTGGGCGAAGCTTACCACTGCTACTTTAATAACCATGATTAATCACCCTTAACGTATTGGTTAAGTATAGGCTTAACCTCATCTGGTATATTTAACTTAACCTCGGCACCATTTTGCCTAGCTGACTCATATATGGCCTCAAGTATGAATTGCTCGTAAACGTTCTCCCTTGGATCTATTGGTGATGGCTTACCATTAACCACGGCATCAATGAATTTACCAATCTTATCCCTCCACGCATCCCTATTAGGTAGTTGAACAGTGGTTGTAGTCATGTGGCCCCACTCATCCCTGTAAACCTCAAGTGGATTAAGCTTAATTCCTCCCCTAGTACCCATGTAGAATGGCCTACCAAGCTCATTATTGTGCATTGCCCAAGCCTCCTTAAGTATCAGTACGCCACCATTCTTTAGTATAATCTTAGCCACGACAAAGTCCTCAACCTCAAACCTCTCAGTATCCCAAGCACCCCAACCACCCTCAACAATAGCATCCTTACTCTTACCAATACCCGTGAAAACATGCCCACTAATCCTCTCCACCTCAGGGAAGCCTAAAATATTCATTGCATTATCAATAGCGTAGCAGCCTAAGTCAAGTAAAACACCCCCACCAGCCATTTCCATAGTGTAGAATGTTGGCGCCGTGGGGATACCCCTACGCCTCCTACCGTCAGCCAGAGTTTCACCGTAGTAGAATTCCCCAAGGAGGCCACTACTTACTATTCTCTTAGCCGCAATTATCTGAGCCTCAAACCTATTCTGGAATCCAACCTCAAGAACCTTACCCGATGATGCAGCCGCCTTATACATCTCAAGAGCCTCATTGGCCGTTGAGGCCATGGGTTTCTCAACAAGCACATTAACACCATGCTTAAGGGCATATATTGTCGGCTCAGCATGAAATTTATGCGGTGTAGTAATGCTTACTGCATCCAAGTTAAGCTTATCAATCATCTCCCTATAATCAGTGAACACATTCTCCAGAGGAATATTCCACCTCTTAGCAAAATCAACACCACGCTCCTTAACTACCTCAGCAACACCCACCAATTCCACATTGGGAAGCTCCCGATAATATCTTGCATGAACATTGGCTATACCACCAGCACCCACGAAACCAACCCTAACTTTAGCCTGAGTAGTACCTGAACTCATAACACAGAAGCATATTCTAAATTTTAAAGCTTTAAAATACGTTATAAAATAAAATTATTTATTTTAATCTTAATTTAATTCTTGTTTTCTCATCTTCTTCTTAGTGCTATTATTG
>NZ_DAXS01000027.1 GCF_002506515.1 Caldivirga sp. UBA161 | reverse complement strand
TGCTGATAAGCCATTACTACTCAGTAATACTGCCCAATTACCTAGTTGACTGCCTATGAAGCAATTAATAACATAGATTATTGAACCATTCTTAACATTACTGTAGCCTGTCGGCTTAACTATGCATTCATAATAATTGCCGTTAACCCTATATACCGCTGAGTCCCCTTGCTTAAGCAGGTAGTTGGTTAGATTTATTGAACTGTTAATGTACTGTAGGCTGTTTGTTAAGTATTGAATCCATGCATAATCCCCACTACCACTCTTCTGGTATGTATAGCCGCCTGGGCCATTGACGCTAACAGTGGCGCTCCATGGAATGCCCAGTGAATCATTCGTAACCATTATTACCACTGAACCTCCTCCGCCATTGGGTGCTTGTGCTTCACCTGTACCATTACTATTGTATTCAGTAATGATCCACCTTAACGTTACCCAATTACATGTATTTGATGCTTGGGTTGGGCATACTTTAACTGATATGCCGCTGTAGTGCCCTTTAGTAACCATGATTAATGCGTGTCCAGGTTCTAGGAGTAGCCTACCGTTGATTATAATTGGATTACTGTGGTTAAGTACTGTGTAAGTTAAGTACCCTATGATTGAGTTTATGCCTATTGCCACACCTGAATTATTGGTTAATGCATATATGCCATCTAAGTATGCGCTAATCCTACCCAAGTTACCGAGCACTATGAGCGTTGAGTTACTTATCGTGAAGCCGTAGGCTTCAAGAATAACATTAGCTAACTCCTCATGAGCAATCAAGTAACGGGAGTAGTTACCGTAGCTAACTGAGGCGTAGGTTAATATTAGGGTAACCGCCACTATTGTGGTAATGAGTATTATCGCCTCCTCCACAGCCTCCATTAGCTGCATTAGATTAATGGTGAGGTTAATGATGAGTACGTAGGGTTATGTTTAATTTTGATTTTACCCTACTTGGGTTACTTTAAAAAGAAGCCCTTACCGCCCCCTCATGCGTGTAATAACGCTGCTCACCGACTTCGGTAATGGAGACTACTTCGTAGCATCAATGAAGGGGGTTATCCTAAGCATTAACCCTAACGTAGTAATAGTTGACGTAACCCATGATGTGCCATCCTTCAATATACGTAGGGCAGCCTTCATACTATGGGCAACCTACAGGTACTTCCCAAGGGGTAGTGTTCACGTGGCTGTTATTGACCCAGGTGTTGGGACGAGTAGGAGGGCTATTGCAATAATGAGTAGGAATTACTACTTCATAGGTCCCGATAACGGGGTCTTAACCATGGCTGCTGAAGATGATGGTGTGGTGGAGGTTAGGGAGATAAGCAATAGGAGTATTATGCTGAGTGACGTTTCATCAACATTCCACGGTAGGGACGTTTTTGCACCCGCCGCGGCGTATCTTGGGTTAGTGGATTTTAGGGATTATGGACCATTGGTAAGTGATTACGTTAAGTTAACTATGCCTAAGCCCATTGAGAGGAATGGCATTATTGAGGCGCAGGTGGTTTACGTGGATAAGTTTGGTAACGTATACACCAGCGTTAGGAGGGGTATGTTTAAACTAAGCTATGGCGACTACATTACGGTTAACGTTAAGGGTAGGGTGATTAGGCTTGGGATTAATAGGTCTTATGGGTACGTTAATAGGGGTGAAGCCACCGCCCTCTTCAATAGTATGGGCTTCCTGGAGTTGGCCATTAATGGTGGAAGCTTCTCCAGTGAGTATGGGTTAAGTGAGGGTGATGTTATTCAGATTGTTCGCTAGAGTGGTATTCGCTAATTAATGAATGGTAGTAATTATATATCCTATAGAAGTTATCCTTAAGTTCATTGGGATCCACGAAGTGATCCTTACTAACCTTCATTCCATTAACCTTAACGTCCTCCATGCTTAGCAGTAAAGCCTTAATACCCCTACCATCTCTATGCCATGCGCTGTACCCGCCTATTGCTCCATCCTTATTAATAACCCTGTGGCATGGAATAAGGACTGGCATTGGATTCTTTGAGGCGAATAGGCCAATTAACCGTGGGGTCATATTAAGGAGTTCAGCTAAGTCACTGTAGGAGGCAACGAAACCCCTCGGTATGGCAAGCATGGCGAGCATAACTAGGCCTAAATTATCATAAGGTATTTTAGCCATCCTAACCACTGTTAATGGGTCAGGTTCAGTGTAATCAATTATGTTAATGTTCTTGAATTTACGTAGGAATGAACTAATCCTAATTATGATAGTCTTATCCACTAAACCCTTAAAATCCCTGTGAACCAGAAGCCCCAAGTCACTCCCACCCAGCCTCCACAGTTGATCGTTATTTTTCACGAATTGATTCAATTTTAAGGCCTTAAAAAACAGTTACTTTCACTGAATAATGGTAATTACTCTAAGGTATGGTTTATAAACAGTAATGATGTGTAGTAATGGTGGAGGAATGCAGGGTTAAGGTTAAGTTCACAGGCGTACTTATTTCATTTGCTGGTTCAGAGTCACTTGATGTGAATATTAAATGTGGTTCAACGCTTAGGGAGTTACTTAGGCAATTAGCTAACGCTAACCCCAGGTTGAGGAGGAGGCTTGTTGAGGATGATGGCCTCTGGCCTGGCGTATACGTTGCCATTAATGATACCGACATTAGGCTACTTAATGGACTTGACACAAGGTTAAGCAATGGTGACGTGATCCTCTTCCTATCCTACATACATGGAGGATAATTTAATAAACCCAATACAGGTTAATTACAGTGATTGAACCAATTAGGCTTAGGCTGGGTGATGGTGAGGAGGCTCAATTCATAGCCTACACAATGCTCCTTGAGGAGCCGCTTAATGAGGAGGCATTGAGTAGGTTGCTAAAGGATATGGATGCCGACGTGTTCGTGATTATTGATGGTTCAACATCACCCACTGTGAGTGATTTACTCTATTACCTTTACCTAGCCCATAGGAACACCACCGACGGCGTCTCAATAGCCAGGGATGCTAATGTTGAGGCAATGCTTTACATACAGTGCACAACCCAGATTAATGAGGCTAAGAGGATTAGTAACCCATTGGGTAAGAGGCTTGTAACCGTAGCCGCCTTATCCATCGGGAGGAGTGTTAAGGTTACTCCACCGCTAAGTGACTTCTTCATTGGTTCAGTTAGTAGGCTTAGTGTAGGTGGTTGCAGTAGGGGTGGGGTTATTAGGATGATTATGGGGAGGGTTAGGGCTAGGCGCCTAATAACTAATGATAGTTAAGCGTTTAAGCCCCGTTGAGTTGCCTTAAGTGTGATGAACCCAGACGGCCCTGAGCTTGATGACCTATGCCAAGGCTGAATGATGTGTTTAAGGTAATGCCCAAGAAATTAAGTAATATTTAACGTAAGCAAAGAAACAATCTACATTAGTCCATAAATCATCTTTAGCTAAATCTATTTCATTGTTGACTTTTATGTGAAATATATTGCTAATAGTCAAGCAGTTTACTTAGAAAGATTTAAAAATATCAAGGGGATTATTTAGGTGAGGTTTATGACTGTTAAATTAACGTGGATGATAGGTGGGGCTCAGGGGAGTGGTGTTGATACGTCGGCAAGCATATTCGGTAATGCAGTGGCTAGGGCTGGATACTACATTTACGGTAATAGGGAGTACCACTCAAACATTAAGGGTAGGCATAGCTACTTCAACCTAACTATAAGTGACGTTAAAATGAATAGCCTATCCGATGAGGTAAACATACTGGCCACCTTTGACGCCGAGACCGTCTTCCAACACTTCACTGAGGTTAAGGACTACATAATATATGATAAGGCCCTTGAGGGCACTAAGATAAGTGCAGTGCAGAGTATGGAGCCTGAGAGGGCTGAGAAAATTGAGAAGATTCTCACCTCAAGTGGCTATGGTACATCAATAAAGGATGCCTTAAACTATGCAGCCAATAGGGGTGTTAAGGTTATTCCAGTTGACTACAGTAAGATAATAAGCGAGATTGCCGGTGAACTCAAGCTTCCAGTATCTGTTGTGGATAGGGCTAGGAACCTAATAGCCTCAGCAGTATCATTAAGGCTACTTGGCATTAAACTAGATTACTTAAAGGCAGCCATAAGGGTCTTCTTCAGGAATGAACTCTACATTAAGATGAATGAGAGGGCTTCAGAGAAGAGTTATGACCTTGTTCAACCAGCCTACAACCTATCTGAAATACCAGTTAAGGGGCATAGGGTTCAATTAGATGGTAATACGGCGGTGGCTATAGGTAAGATTGCAGGGGGCTTAAGGGTGCAAACCTACTACCCAATAACCCCAGCCGCTGATGAAAGCATGTTCATTGAGGATAACGAGGTCGTTGACGTCATTGACCCTGAAACCAAGGAATTACGTAAAGCCGGCGTACTCGTATTCCAATCAGAGGATGAGTTATCCGCAGTGAATATGGCTATTGGAGCAGCATTAACAGGGGTTAGAGCAGCCACGGCAACCTCCGGGCCAGGTTTCTCACTGATGGCTGAGGGTATTGGTTGGGCTGGTATGAATGAGGCGCCGGTAGTCATAACATACTACATGAGGGGTGCTCCATCCACCGGTATGCCCACTAGGGGGCAGCAGGCTGACTTACTCTTCGCCGTTAATGTTAGCCACGGTGAATTCCCAAGGATAGTTATAGCGTCTGGGGATCATGTGGAGGCCTTCTGGGATGCAATATGGTCACTTAACCTAGCTGAACGCTATCAAACCCCAGTAATACACCTAGTTGATAAGTTCCTGGCTAACTCATACTCAATAATTGATGAGGAGGAGTTGGATTATAGGAGTAAGAAGATTATTGATAGGGGTAAGTTAATGTTTAAGGAGGTTAATGACTATAAGAGGTTTGAGTTCACTGATGATGGTATATCACCAAGGGTCCCATTGGGCTATGCAGTAATGCATTACAGTGGTGATGAGCATAATGAGTACGGTATAATAACGGAGGAGAGTGAGAATAGGATTAGGATGTATGAGAAGAGGCTTAGGAAGCTTGAGACAGCTGATAGGGAGATTCCAGAGGAGCAGAGGCTTAAGGTTTACGGTGATGAATCCGACATTGCAGTAGTCACGTGGGGTTCACCAAAGGGCCCAGCCGTTGATGCCTTACAGGAATTGAAGAGTGAGGGCATTAATATTCAGGTGATTCAAGTTAGGATGTTTAACCCATATCCAAGAAACCTCATTAGGAAGCTACTTGAGGGTAAGAAAATGATCATTAACCTTGAAGCCAATTACACTGCCCAAGCGGCTCAATTAATGAAGCTTAATGCCGGTATTGAACCAACCCACTACGTACTTAAGTGGAATGGTAGGCCAATAACTAGGACTGAGGTTAAGTGGGCTATTAAACACATTTTAAGCACAAATGAGAAGAAGGTGGTCCTAAGTGGCGGTGCTTAAGGTCTCACTCAGCCCCCAGGAGTATAGGGGTAAGAAGTGGGTTGATTGGTGTCCTGGTTG
>NZ_DAXS01000009.1 GCF_002506515.1 Caldivirga sp. UBA161 | reverse complement strand
GAGTATTGCCGAGAAGTACGGTAAAACACCAGCGCAAGTGGCATTAAACTGGTTAATAAGCAAACCAAACACAGTAGCAATACCAAAAGCCACAAGGGAGGAGCATTTAAGGGAAAACCTAGGAGCATTAGGATGGAGAATAAGCCAAGAAGACCAAAAACAACTAGAACAAGCATACCCAATAAGATAAATTACTTAGCGAACCACCAATGGTTAATCCTAAGCATCCAAGCGATTTTCATTTAAGGCATTATGGGAAATTATAAAAGTACCTTAGGCATTTAGGCTTCAGTGAGGAAAATAAAGCGGCTGATTACTGATGAAACTGACCTGCTCTGAATGCTAGAAGTTTACGTAACTTATCTTAAGTGAATCGCTGGCCCTCGTCAATTTTAAGAAATCATCCTCACTCATCCTCCATCCAGCCGCCCCCGCATTCTCCTCAACCTGCTCAGCACTCCTAGCTCCTGGTATTGGTACAACGTTCGGATGCATTATTAACCAATTCAATGCCACTTGAGCCGGCGTTTTACCATACTTAGATGCAACCTCCCTTATCACTGGAACTAGTTTACTGCTTATTTCCTTAAAGTTATCTTCCATGAATAATGGATCCCCTGCCCTTAGGTCATTCTTAGGCCTATTCTCAAGGCTATACTTACCGGTGACGATCCCCTTGGCTAATGGGCTCCACGCTATTAAGGTTAAGCCCTCCTTCTGGACGTATGGAAGAATCTCCTTCTCAACCTCCCTTTCAACTATACTATACCTATTCTGAGTACTCACTATGTCAGCCTTAGATAAGCATTTCCTAGCATAATCAAGGAGTGGAGGCAGGTAGTTACTGACTCCAATATACCTTATCACCCCATCATTAACAAGCTTCTCCATAGCCTTCATTGTTTCGCATACAGGCGTGTTTAACCATGCTGCTGGCCAATGTAGTTGAAGTAAATCTATTACATCAACGCCAAGGCGTTCCCTACTCCTATGTGCAGCCTTAATTACGTCATCATATCTATGCCAATCACCAGGCACCTTAGTGGCTATAATAACTTGATCCTTAAGGCCAAGTTCCTTAATGGCCCTACCAACAAACTCCTCACTCCTACCCCTACCGTAGACTGCCGCTGTATCTATGAAGTTAATGCCCACTTCAATAGCCTTACTTATCACGGTCTTAGCTACATGGTACTCATATGGGCCCCATGCATCTCCACCGAATTGCCATGCACCTAAACCAATGAGCGATATTTTTAACCCTGTTTTACCTAAGGACACATATTCCATAATTTAGCAATGCCTTATGTGGGTTAATAAACGTTATGCGGCCTCTACATTAGCTTTGATCCAACAATATTTTCAAAGGGTATGCCTAACGCATCAAGTATTTGCTCCAGCGACGTTCTTAAGTATTCAACGTACTTATCCGAGTCTATTTCATCAATTCTAGCTAGCTGAACTGGCTTAACACCCTCCCTAGTATTAGTCTTAACGAAGAATATTATGTCACCAGGGCCGGGCTTAACACCATACTTACTTAATAATTCCGCTGCCTTAACATGCTGTGGAGTGTTCTTAGTGTATTCACTTATTGGCTTATTTATAGCCATTTTAACAGCAAGCTTATCCAATGGTACATCCTTATTCTTAATCATTATGTAATACTCCCTCACACGCTCCTTAATAGCTTCAGTAACCTTCTCAACATCATTAATATTACTTATTGTACTAAAGAGGTGTATTACATCCTTAACGGCATCCTTAGCTATATCTGGGGTATTCCTCTTCTTACCCACAAGCCCCTTCATATCCACTGAACCATCTTGAAGTATACCTGCGTAGTTCTTCTTCCTACCGCTTAAGGCAAGTATCCTATATGCCTTATCCAACTCAATGTCAATACCCATCTCATCTTTAACCCAGTTTATCATCTCCTCAAGCTTATCCTTACTGGGATTGTATAAGAATAGGCTATCTGTATCACCGTATATTGGTGTTAGACCTAAGTCAAGAGCCTTAATTATAGTCTTAGTTATCGCCAACCTGCCTAGAGCAGTAACTAATTCCGCTAATGGAGGGCAGTATAATGGGAATATTTCAGCACCAAAGACTCCGTAGGAGGCGTTTATGAATACCTTTAAAGCTGCTTGAACAACATTATAGTAGTCCCTCTGCCTTGGATCCTTATCACCCTTAGCCAGCTTCTTATACACGTAAACCCTCATATCCCTAAGTAATCCAACTAGTAGTGATGTTAAACCCCTCATGTTTGTGCAAACCCAGTGAGGTAGGGTTGGGGCAGGCCTATTTCTTGGATCATTAGCCTGCTTCTCATCAGGGCACCTGACTGTTTCATAGGATAAGTTCCACCTCTTTATTATTGATGGGTATAGGCTTGCGAAGTCAAGTACATACACGTCTGGGTATATACCAGCAATGGGCTCTATAACAATGGCACCTGCATACTTCTTATTCTTAATTATAGCCTTAGTGGCCACTGAACCCTTAGCATTAATCACATCCTCCTTATTAGGTATTAACCAACCCCTCCTCCTATGTTCGAAGTACACCATATTCCTTATCCAAGCCGAGACTTGGTATCTTGAAACATCGTTAAGTGGAGTCTTCGATATCCTAGCTAGCAGTACTATTAACCTCATAACTAATTCATTATTGAATGTAGTTAAGTAAAGGGTTAGTAATGCATCCCTGAAATTGTAGTTGACTAATTCAACATAGTTCATTTCACTAATGGGCTTCTCCCTCTCAACCTTGGAAATACCCAGTAATGCACTTGCTATGGCGTCAAGAGTCTTCTCACCACTTGAGTACTTGCCGCCAAAGGCGTAGACTTCAACAGCCCTAATGTTGAAGAACTTATATAGATCAATATGAACGCCAAGCACATACCTTGCCTCGCCATCCCTCGTTAGGATTATGGGTAACTCCTCCTTCCTGAAGCCTAATTTAAGTGCCCTATTGTAGATATAGGTTAAGTCGAAGGAGTCGCCGTTGAAGGTGACTAATATTGGGTAAGCCATTATGGTCTTGAAGAATTCCTTCAAGAGGTCCCTCTCATTATCGAAAAACATTACTTCAACATCATCACTCAACAGCATGCCTTGATCATCGGCATTCATTGATATTTCAGGTCTTCTAAGAACTAGAACCCTCTTAAGCCCGTCACTTCCAGCTAGGCCTATTGAAATTATTTCATACAAGGCCTCCTTAGGATTAGGTATCTTATTCTCTTGGGGGGTATAAACCTCAATGTCTATGGCAATCCTCTTCAAGGGTGGTATAGGTGCTTGAAATAGGGGTAACCATTCCCTGAAGGCCTTCAAGTAATCCTCATCATTAGCATACAACTCCTCCCCAAGCTTCTGGATCTCGCCTGGTACATCAACATTAACCGGCATTAACTTACCATTCTCAATCCTATAGAACATGCCTGGTACTAGGCCGTTATCATATATGTAGGATAAGTGGTACTTAATCCTAGCCTCCCAAGCCCTAGGTATAATATCCCTAATGGATTCCCTACCACCACCTATTGTTAATGGATCCTTAGCATAGACCACGGTATAGGTTTTACTATTTAATTCAAGTGGATTAAACTTGACCTCAGTATCAATGTGGTCAAAACCCTTAAGTCTTAGTATTGACTTATAATTAGTAATTAATTCATCAGGTGGTATATCAGTTATTAAATATGGTTTATGACCAGTGTTATCGTACCAGAAGTAGATTCTATCATTCATGAAGTCGTAAAGCTTTACTAGTGCCTTACCGGCTTTACCATCGTAGGTTACGTCAATTAATATACTGGGAGGTGTACTTGTGGGTGTTTCCGCAGATATGGCGCTTTCCTGAATATACTCCTCACTGGACTCCTCAATCTCCTGTTCCTCCTGTTCATCAACTTTATCTAACTCATCCTTAGGCACAAGTTTACAGTTGCTGGAAAGTTAATAAGGGTTTCAGTCGGTTAATCATTAATGGGCTTAGGCGAGGTTAATTTAAGAGAAATTTAATTATAGAAATGGGTTAAGACTTAAATATAAGGCATTAATTTACTTTAGGAGTAATGGTTGACTGCGATTTATTGGACATGGCATTAGTGGACTCTAATGCTAGGCGTAAGATTATACAGCATATACTTGATAAGGGTATTGATCTACAAGACTTAGGCTTCTCTAAGGAGTACATTGAATCAGTATTAGAGAGTAATGCAGAGGTGAATAACATGCTTCTATGTGCGGCCTTAAGATTCATGGATCTTGATGAATTGAATAAAGTAATAGGTTACGTACCAAGAATGGCCACTGAGGATGATTTAATAATGGTGATTAGTAGGGCTAAGAGGGATGAGGCCTATAGGAGAATGCTACTTGAGGCTGTTAATAGGGCATTTAAGGAGGAGCAGGCTAAGTGTAGTGAGGTTGCTGTCAGTGGGTTAGGTTACGTTAAGTATAAGTTACCTGACATTGCCTTAACCATAGCTAAGCTTGAGAGGAAGCTTCCTGAAAGAACCATTGGGGCAATCCTCTGGTCCATTAGGACAGTTCTAATGCTCTTCGCTGAATTAGTCTTCGCATTAGCCATAGCCTTCTTAATAATACACGCAGTACCTGGTGCAGGCCACCTAACGGATCCTGTTAATAGTTTTCTAAGGTTCCTACTAATGGTTCTCCACGGTAACTTAGGTTGGTCAAGAACCTATGGGGCTCCAGTAGCTGAAATAATAGCCCTTGCCGCTCCTTGGACCATAACCATAGCGTCAATATCCCTAACCCTCGCCTTCATAACAGGCTACACACTTGGCCTAGTTAGTGCCTCTAGGACTGGCATCGTTGACTCATTTATTAATGGCTTAGCAGCCTTCGCCCAGTCGGTTCCATCCTACGTAATAGCGTTAACCCTTATAGTTGTCTTCGGGGTGGTGCTTAAGGTATTGCCCATAGCCGGCATCAACTCCATGGGGATTAAGCCTGGGTTAAGCATATTTTACTTCATTGATATTATTAAGCATTTAATTCTACCAATCCTCTCATACTATATAATATTGTTCCCAAACTGGGTCTTCATAACGAGGAGCTTAGCGTCGATGACTCTTACTGAGGATTACGTCCTAACCGCTAGGGCTAGGGGCCTACGTGAAAGGAGAATACTTAATTCATATATTGGTAAAAATTCAATACTACCTCAATTAACGTTACTCGCCTACTCTTACGGCTTACTCTTCGGTAACAGTATATTCATTGAATCAATGTTCGCAATACCTGGATTAGGCTACTTAATTAATGTGACTGCAGGTACCTCAGACTACATGACCACGGTGGGGGCTTTCATGGTTATAATAATATCAATAATCATAGGTAACTTCATAGCTGATTTAACATACGGGCTAGTGGATCCAAGGATAAGGGGAGTTGTTTAAAGCTCCCGGAACTGGGGCTTACTTTACTTACTCCCCACTTAAGCTTGATTCCTCAATAGACTTAATCATCATTGATGAAGTTGTTGATTCTATTAATTCCCTAGCTATGTCATAGTATGAGTTAACGAGTTGAAGTAGCCTCTGCTTAACATGATCAATGGGTAATGCATAGTAAACGTAGGTGTAGCCCCCCCTTCTTGTTAACACTGCCCTCCTGGCCACTAATCCAAGCTGAATAAGCTTTATCAATGACTTCTCCACGGTGCTCCTAGACTTCTTAACGACTGTTGATATCTCAGATACTGTTAATGGGTCATTACCATTATTGTTTAGTAGCGTGTGGTATACGGTAACATCAGTTATTGACAATTTTAGAATGCATCTAAGTATATATTTCAAATCAATGTTCTTAACTAGATTTTCCACATCTACCTCTCTCAATATATTTAGATACATCTAACCACCTAAGGGGCTACTCAGCGGCTGTTTATAAATCCTTCTCTATGAAACCACGATGAGTCAAGCTTAATTACTCCAAGCTGAATCTTAAAGTGTGAAGAAGCCGCTAATAGCCTCAGTGGGTAACCTTAACCTAGACGTGTACTTCCGAATTCAGTCCCTACCTGAGAATGATGGGGCTATTGAAGCCTATGAAGCATACATAGGGGGAGGTGGGTCAGCGGCCAACTTTGCGATACAAGCCTCAAAGCTTGGAGCCTATGTGAGATTCATTGGGGCTGTTGGCTCAGATACTATTAGCGACGCGCTACTGGAGGATCTTAAGGAGGCTGGGGTTGATGTTAAGTGGGTTAAGAGGATTAATGTTGAGAGGAGTGGACTTGTTGTTGTTTTAATAGGCCCTGAGAATAGTAAGAGGATGATTGAGTACAGGGGTGCTAACTTAGGCTTAACACCAAGTGACATAAACACTGAGGTGCTTAATGGGGTTAATCACCTACATATAGCATTAAGTAGGTTAAATATAATTGAAGCTGGGATTAGGAGGGCTAAGGAACTTGGCTTAACAATCTCCATTGATGGAGGCGCTGGGTTATCCTCATATGACTTAAGCATACTTAAGCCATTAATGGATGGGGTGAACATATGGTTCATGAATAGCCTTGAGGCAAGGAGGCTAACAGGTATTGATGACCCTATTTCAGCTGGGTTAAAAATATTTGGAAGCGCCAACGTTGAGGAACTTGTAGTCACCCTTGGTCCAAGGGGTGCAGTATCCTTTACTAAGGATGGGGCTAAGCTTATTGATGCTTTCAAGGTAGCGCCCATTGATACCACTGGAGCAGGCGATGTCTTCGCGGCATCGTATGTCTTCGCCAAGTTAATAGGCTTAGATAGGGTTAGTAGGTTAATATTCGCTAACGCTGCTGCATCAATTAAGGTTACTAGGAGGGGGGCAAGGGCTGGCCCTAATTTTAATGAGGTACTGGAGTTCCTTAGAACAGTGGGTTATGGTGACTTAGCGAGTGAGGTTAGGGGTATTCTTGGTCAATAGTGCATTAGGGTTTAATTCCCTCAGCGACTTATAGAGCAGCCAAGTGAAAAACACCACTGAGGCTTCAACAATAATAGTCATGTATCTTAAACCCAGGAGTTCAGCTGATACGCCTAGGGCTATGGGTGATAGTATGCCTATTATAGTCATTATTGATGAAAACGCTGAATTCATTAAATTCCTCTCATCATCCTTAGAATCCCTGGAAATAATTATTAGGGAAAGGGGGTATGTTAAACCATGGGGTATGCCGAGTATTGCTAAGGAAAGGGCGTAAACGTAAATGTTTGGTGAAAGGGTCATAATCACCATACCCACTACCGTTAGTATTGACATTGATAGTGAGGCGTATTTAACGTCTTTAATAGGTCTTATTGAAATATAAAGCCTAGTGGCAAAGGATGCTGTGAAGAAGGCTGCAAAAAGTAGGTAAACCAGTGAATTGTTTGCATGGAAGTATTCTATTGCATAAATGCCGCCGAAGGTGGTTAACATGGCGAAGGGTAAACTATACATGGCATTATTGTATATTGCAGTCCTAAAACTGGCCTTACTCCATATTGAATTCAGCTTAAACTTAATGAAACCAGGCTTCTCCACTGGGAAGGGTAGCTTGGGGGATAGAATTACCATTATTGCAGAGAATGCTGAGAAGAATAGGAAAGCATACCTGAGGGTGAAGTAGCGTAGTACCAGTGACTCAATAACTGGACCTATTGTTAAACTTAAACTAAGGGCAAAGGTATATAACGCTATTACCCTCTCCCTCATCTCCTGGCTCCTCCCTATTATGCTTGATGAGGTTGCAACATTAGGCATTATTATGCCAAGTAGGAAACCCACTGCAGTTGATGTTAACCAGAGGCCAATATAATTGACGAAGGGGTATATTATGAAGGTGAGGAAGTAGAGGAGGGTTGATGCTTCAAATAGTATTCTCCTCCTGGCTGAATCCAGCCTAGCGTTAACCCACATTGTGGCGATGAATGATGATATTGAAATAACGCTACTTATTAAACCCACCTCAGTCTCAGTGGCGTTGAAGTACTCCCTAGCTATTAATGGTACTGTGGTCTGTATCATGTTGTTACTTGCCCTAGCCATGAACGTGAACGTAAGTAGAATAATAATTGCCTGCATTATATCCCTTCCCTCTGAATTACTTAATGAACTTATCTTACTCATTTTCATTTTCTAAAGACCTAAACCTGGTACCTTTTATAAAACTTACCCGGGCAGATATATAGATTCACCCTAAATATACATAATCTATATAATAATATATAATTATTGACATCACCTAACCACTGATATTAATGCGTTAATAACATGGGGCTCATATTTATAAATAGATGAACCGTACTTAAATAAGTGGGAAGCGGCATTAGCGCCATTGTTGATGGAATTGTGGGTGGCTGTGTGGATGGGTACGTGGAGAAGCATACCTTTAGGAGTGGGGCTAGGTATGTTATAAAACCAAGCAATATGTTTATTGAACTTCACGTAATAAGTGAGGGTGATAATATTTGCGTGGAGATTTGGGATAATGAGACCAGTGCGGCACCCGTGTATGCTCAAAGTTTTAAGGATTATGAATTTGAGGATTCATTAAACTACATAATCTGTAGGATATATCAATTACTAATGCTTAAGAAAATGATGAGTATTAGGCCTGAATCTGAGATTCCCCTAAATTTAAAAACCACTACAGTTAGGCATTAAGGAGATTGAATGATCAGGGGCCCTAGCGCTGATTAATAATGATGAATCCTTCCTCACAAGCTTAATAAAGGCTTTTATTAACGCATCAGTAATCAACTAAATGAAACAACCGCATAATTTATTTATATACACTGAATTACTCCAAGCCCTAATGCTTGACGATAAGTCAAGGGAATTACTAATGGAGGCTCAATACAACTTCCCAATCACCAACAGGCCATTCTTAGAATTAGCGAAGAGAATTGGAGCCACTGAGGATTGGGTTATTGAAACCCTAAGGAGGTTTAAGGAAATGGGCCTAATTAGGAGAATTGGGGCATTAGTCAACTATAGGGCTAGGGGTATGGTGTCGGCATTAGTGGCCTTAAGGGTTAGGGATTACTTAGTTGATGAGGTGGCGGCTGAGATTAATAGGGATAGGTATGTGACCCATAATTTCCTAAGGCTTCATAATAGGTACAACATATGGTATGTTACCAAGGCAACAAGTAAAGAGGAGCTTGAGGATAAGGTGAGGAGGATTGTTGATAAATTCGCGTTAAGCCCAGATGACTATGTGGTACTTTACGCTGAGAAAACCTATAAGATTGACGTTAAGTTTGACTTGAATGCTGGGGTTTCTAGGGCTAAGATACGTAGGTTACCTGATAGTAGCCTTAAAATTGAGGAAGTGGGATTACCCCTAGAGTTCTATGAAATGATTAAGTCAATAAGCATTGTTAAGGAGCCATTCAATGAGATTACTACCAGGTTTAAAATGCCGGTAAGTAAGATAACTGAATTAATAGGGGAGTTGAGGGATAATGGTGTTTTAAGGGACTTCTACGCAATGATTGACCCAGACCTCGCGGGATTTAAGGCTAATGCAATGATTACCTTCAGCATAAGTGACTGTGGGAAGGTTGCTAATATTGATGAGGCTACCCACGTGGTTAAGAGGGTGATTGTTCCAGGTAAGTGGAACCACAACTGCTACTTCATGATTCACGCAGTTAACTATGATATAATAAGTAGTATTGTACAGGATAGGTTAAGTAAACTAGGCGTCACTGAATATGATGTATTACCAAGCGTACGTAATCTACTACCCAATATGGCTAGGAGGATTGAGCAGTAGATTTAAATTCAGTATAGTATCAATAAACGTAAATAATATATTTTACAATGATACCATTTACTGAAGGAGGGTTCTTACCTTGAACGGTTGGTTAAAAGTTTAAAAGCCATTTCATAGGCGATTTCATGGTGATTTAATATACCTTACACAATAGCTGTGGTGGCTGATGCACCTATACCGAGTAGGAGCAATAGGGACCTCTACTACAGTATTAGGGCTAAGGGGCATGTTGCTAAGTATATTTCAATCTCACGATTATCAATTAAGCTTGATGGTAGTGATGTTAGCGTAGTGGTTGGCGATAATAAGGTGGCCCTTGATGGAGTCTTCCTAAGAAGCATAGGCTTCTTAATAGATGTTGAGCAATTCTTCCACAGGGTTAGTGTATTGAGGACCCTTGAGGATTCTGGGACTGTTCTGATAAATACCGTTGATGGCTTATTAAGGACCAGGAATAAGATAGAGACCCTTGCATTATTAGCCAAGAACAAGATACCTGTACCATCAACTGTATCCACTGAGAGCCTATTAACGGCTTACACTGCGGCTAAGAATATGGGTCAGGTGGTTATTAAGCCTGTTCAAGGCTCCAGGGGCTTTGGCTCAGTTATGATTACTGACCCTGACATAGCCTTTCAAGTAGCTAAATCACTACTTGTGGTTAAGAAGCCTATATATGTTCAGAAGTATGTGAAGAAGCCTAATAGGGATATTAGGGTCATGGTTATTGATGGTGAAGTCTTTGGATGCATGCTTAGGATGGCTACTGATGGGCAATGGAAAACCAACATTGCTCAAGGAGCCTACGGTAAACCATGTGATAAAATTGATGAGGAGCTTAAGGAATTATCAATAAAATCCACTGAGGTTCTTGGATTAACGTATGCTGGTGTTGATGTTGGGGAGGGGCCTAATGGATACGTGATTTTTGAGGTTAATGGTAGTCCTGATTGGCAGGAGTTAGCGTCAGTAACCATGAATAATCCAGCCCCTAAGCTGGTTGAGGTAATGGAGAAAATGATTAGGAAGTAGGAGTATCCCTACACATTAATCCTCACCTATTAATGGGCTCTGATTCCCTCCATAGTGTTTCAAAGTACGTCTTAGCTATCTCAATAATATACTCCTGGGTTGAGTATAGTGATAAGTAATCGGCACCATATTGAATAGTTAATAATACTCCATCGCCAATGAAACCTGCGCCAAACATCATATCCCTAACCCTGAGACTAACTCTAGGTGGTAGTGTTTTAGCGTAATCAATTAGATCCCTCGTGACAAGTAGCTTAACCTCAGATTTCCCCGCAGCCTCAATGATCATTGATGCTACTTCATCATCAAGGAGTTGACCATATGGTATTGCAACACTAACCTCCTTCACATTACCCAATATAATTACTCTAGCCAGATTCTTAGTATTCTGAAGCCCCTTAACAGTGAAGAGTGTTTCACTCCTAGCCTTAATACTCCTTTGATTTGAAGCCTCATAAATCATCTGAAGAGTATTAATCATAGGCTTAGCCTTCTCAACAATATCATTAATCCTAGACACCGCAATATTGAACACCTCCTTAGGTGGCTTAGCCACAAAAACCTCAGGTCTCTTACTTGAATCAGCATCAATTAAACCCAACCTAACCATACCCTTCAAGATGCTGTAAACCTTAGATGAAGGCACATTAGCATACTTAGCCACTAAGCTAGCCGTCAACGGCCCCCTCTCGACTAAAGCCAAATACACCCTAAGCTGATACTTAGATAAACCAATCATCCTTAATAATGAATTAACATAATCATCCATCATAAATTAAGCCTCCAACACTACAAGGTGCCGCTGTTTAAAAACCTAAGGTCAAACTTAAGTACGCATTATTAATTATATTAAACATATCACCTATATTTTAAATTATATCATGGAATTATTAAATTAAATTAATAGCTGAAGAAAATAAAAATAAATTATTTTGATTCTTATTTACCTTACCTCCTCCTTAGTGCTATTATTGCT
>NZ_DAXS01000077.1 GCF_002506515.1 Caldivirga sp. UBA161 | reverse complement strand
AATAGCACTAAGAAGAAGATAAGCAACTAATTCATGATCTTAAAATTTAAATTATTATTTATTTTTAGTTTTCAATAATTAAGTATATTCATTATTATTACTAAACATTGCGTTAAGTATTTTTCTTAAACTGTTCCTTAATTGATGACTGACGGTACTTGTTGATAAGCCAAGTTCCTTAGCTAGTGTTCTTAAGCTAGCTTCTCTTGGTTCATTGAAGAAGCCTAACTTATAAGCCTTATATAATGTATCTAATTCAGCCTTAGTTAATACTGAGGTTACCTTACTAAAGTTAATTAAACTTAATGCATCATTTACATCTACATTCCTTGAACGTACATTAATTATTTTTCCATTAATCTTAAGGCCATCAAAAAGTAGGTCTAAGTTAACGTTAACTGGAAATAGGAACCCCCAATTCTCAACACCATTGGTTATGTAATCTTTAACTTCAATGCCATCAAATAACCTAGCCTTATACCTAGTTGAGTTACTTAACCTAGATTTAATAACAACTCCAATTCTCTTTGGATAACCCTTATTCATTGGTTCAAATTTAACTAACTCCTCAACACTGGGGTCATTGTTAAGTATATTGAATAATTTTCTTAGGCTTAATTTATCCTTAACTTTAAGTACTGCGAACTCATAGACATGGTTCTTTAAACCATCGACATAGGACTCCACCACATTATACTCATAACCATCAAATGCGGCTTTAGCTGTCCAGTCAGTTTCGTGAACGTAATCAAACTCAATATACTTAAAGTTCACTTTCCCGAAATCGAGTAAGTAATCCACGTAGTGTTTTTATTTTTGACTTATTTTTATGTTTTATTCAAAGTAGTACTTAATGAATTTAAGATTTCCTCATAATGAGGTACCCTTCTTAAGAAGTTTTCTACGTTAACTTAAGCTGGATTACTTGTGGTGGAGAAATGAATCCATGTAAGATAACTTGCATTATGGTAAAATTATGATGAAAATTCACGTATTTTAAGGTTCCTTAGGGAGGTTTACTTAATATTATTCAATCCTTATCTTAATAGTCCTCTTAGTGTCCTCCACCTCCTCCTTTGGTATTTCCCTATAGGTTAACCACCATGCGTAGCCCTTATACTGCTGAAGCCTCTTAGGAGCCTCTTCAACGTTATGCGGTGGTGGGTTTAACATATTCTCACCAATTACTTCATTATATGGCCAGTTAGCTGGGGCAACTGTACCGTACTTATCAATTAATTGGAGAGTCCTCACTGCCCTTAAAATCTCTGGAATATTCCTACCAAGCTCTAGTGGATAATACATTATTAACCTAACAGTGGCCTTATCATCAACAATGAAAACTGCCCTAACAGTGCTTGTACTTGACTCAGCGTGAATCATCCCTAGCTTCTTGGATACATTACCCATTGGGTCAGCTATTATTGGGAATGGTATCTTAACGCCCAGGGTCTTCTCAATCCAAGTAACCCACTCAATGTGGCTTATATCAGTATCCACTGATAAGCCTATTAACTCAGTGTTCAACTTCTTAAAGTCCTCATACCTCTTAGCGAAGCTAACGAATTCAGTGGTGCATACTGGTGTGAAGTCACCAGGGTGGCTGAAGAGTATGAACCACTTACCCTTATAGTAGTCTGGTAGTTTTATTTTTCCATGAGTAGTAGTTACCTCCATTTCAGGGAATTTCTCTCCTATGAGAGGTATTCTGAATCCCTCGCTCATAACTTATCAATAATATTTTAGATGCATACCTTTTTAAATATTCTGCGCCTGACACCTCACATTCATATTCATTATGTGGTGCTTGAACTTAAAATTATGATCAAGGTATAATGTGTAGATTAACTTAGGATAAAAATGATCTTTTTAATTTAATCTAAATTTTACTGGTTTACTGCTTACCACTTGAGCATTTGCCAAGGATCTTAACTAACTCAAGCGCTACTCCTAGCCCTCTTTGAACATCCTCATCACCTAATGCCCTCCAAAGCCCCATTAATCCCTTAACAGGCTTAGCATTAGATACTGAATTAATATTCTTACTCATGCATCCACCTAAGCTTTGCATTAGCTCCTTAAGCCTAATAACGTCATTAGCATCCAGTTTATTCATTAAGCCTAAGCTGCCGTCCAGTGCAATGGCTAGGAGCTTAAATACCGCTGGGTCTTGGAATAAATACTGTATAAGCTCCTCAAACCTATTAAGTATTAGCATTACTGAGTCTAGGACGCCACTACGTTTCAACTCCACTATTAATTCAACTAAGCCCTTTAACTCATCAGCGTTCTCAGCAAGTATGCTTAATGCTTCTGCGAGTTTCTCATCGGGGCTTACTTGAACCTGTTCTTGGGTTGTCATGGTCATTCACCTCACATTGTCGTCTGCAACCACGTCTTGTAGAATAGGTCCTTTATAAGCTTACCCAATGGTGATGTTAATATACTGTAGCAGTTACCCACCCAGAGGGCGTTATTCTTCTTAAGGTCAAGCTTAATGTCGCAGTTAAACACCATGCCTAAGTCACCGTAATCCATTGCGCAGGCCATTGCAGTTATCTGCGCTGGGTCAAAGGGTTCACCGAGGAGTTCGCCAGCGATTACGCTTGCACTGGCTAATGCTGTGAAGTGAACTGGTACACCAGCGGTTGGTAGGCCTATGGCTGGCATTGAGTGTTCACCAGGTAGGTAAACATCATCATACTTAATACTCCTACCAGTGTACACGTTTATTGCAGTCCACTTACCACTTGGGGTTTCTGTGACTAGTGGTGTTCCATCAAATGGCTTAGGTAGCCTAGCTGGTGGAATAACTATGAGTAGATCATACTTAACCTTATCTGAAGTGGTTACAACAACCTTACCCTTATCATCAACCTCAATAGGCTTAGCATTACCAATGTATTTAATGCCCTTCTGAGCATAGACATCTTCAGTTATCTTAACTGCCTCTAGGCCTAATGGCTGTATGGGCCTCTCAAATGGGTGGATAAGCGTTAAATCAACTTTATCCCTAATCCCCCTCTTCCTAAATATGGTGTCCAATTGAGCAACGATTTCAAAGGGATAAACACCACACCTATATAATGGTTCAGGGGTAAATACTACCACACTTCCCCCCTTAAAATTCATTAATGCTTCCCTTAACTTAAGTGCACCATCTAAGGTGAAATTGTGGTAACCTACCCCTAAGTTATATGATTTAAAATCAAATTCAGTACCAAGGCTTGCCAGTAAGTAATCGTAATTGAATTTACCCTTATCAGTCTCAACTACCCTATTATCAGGATCTATCTTAGTTACAGTGGCCTTAATGCTCTTAACTCCTCTTTTACTAAGCATGGTTAATGGTAATTGAGCCTGCGCTGGATCCATATCACCTAAGGCAATGTTAACCAGTAATGGTGGTAGTAGGTAATAGTCAGTATCACTTATTAGCGTTACCTCAGCATCAACACGATTCCTCAACCTCTCTGCAAGCTTCTTAGCAGCTACCACACCACCAACACCACCACCCAGCACTAGGATTTTCTTACCCATAGTATTCGCGGTGTATTAATTGGCTTTTAAGCATTAATGCTATGGTACTTCAGCCCATGTGAAATACCACTTAGCTTGCATTTCTATAGCATTTACGTTATATTAATATATTAACCTATAATGTTATAACTTATTTGAATAATGTAATATAATTTATCATATAACTTACTTCTTTATATCAAAATAGAATCATAGTTACTCATGTATTTCATTTAAATATTATAACATTGGATTAAACCCGCTGAGCATCATCTTAACCCTACCTCAGTTTAATTCTCCCGCTCATCAACTTATTGGCTTCTTCAGCTAAATTCTTATCCCACTCCTCATAATCATGGTACCCAATGAGTTGGTATATGTCTTCCCTACTCATCATATTATTAATTAAACTTAATTGGGTACCCTCATTCTTAAGCGTAATCAATGCATTCTTGATTGCACCCATAGCGTACCTGAACGTTGTTACAGGGAATATAACTATCCTATAACCCATTTCCTCAAACTCCTTGGCGGTAATGTATGGCGTCTTCCCAAACTCAGTCATATTAGCTAGCAACGGTGCCTTAACCATCCTGGCAAACTCCATGAACTCCTCCTTACTGTGGAGCGCTTCAGGGAATATTACATCAGCGCCAGCCTCAAGGTAAGCCCTAGCCCTTTCCACTGCTGAATCAAAGCCCTCAACATCCCTAGCGTCGGTTCTAGCTATTATAATGAAGTTGTCATCCCTCCTAGCCTCAACCGCAGCCTTAATCTTCTTAACCATTTCATCAATAGGTATAACCCTCTTACCGGCTAAGTGCCCACACTTCTTAGGCATTTCCTGATCCTCAATGTGAATAGCGGATACACCTGTATCCTCAAGTTCCCTAACAGTCCTGGCAACATTTAATGCTTCACCAAAGCCAGTGTCAACATCAACAATAAGGGGTATGTTTATGGCATTAGTGAAGAACCTCAAGTAGTATGATAATTCACTGAGCGTAAAGACGCCTAAGTCGGGTAAACCAAGCATATTGGAGTATGCAGCACCACTGAAGTATACGGCCTCAAACCCCAATTCCTCAGCCAACATTGCTGCAGCAGGTATAAAAACGCCAGGAGCCACTATGATACCATCCTTACCTAGCCTCTCCCTAAACCTACTCCTAACCTCACTTGGCTTAAGCTTACCCTTATCAAGTAGCACAGGTTTCATTATTTACACCTAAGATTAAGGGATTAAAGTAGTTTCACGTTGGGATTTAAGGAATGAGTACTATCAGCCTCTTTATCCTTAATGAGGACTTTAAGCAAGCTTTTTAAATTAAGGCAACTGGCTCATGAACTCTGCTTATTAGCACTACTTGAAGCCCTCTGCTTTGACTCAATCCTCCTCTGCTCCTCCTCTGAAGTTAAGAATAGGCTAGTCCTCTGCCTGCCACCCATACTCTACACGCTTAAGTGACCCTATTTAAACCTTAAGTATAGTCACTGTTAAAATTTAGCATAGGCTTAGCGGTAATTGACTAGGCATGATTTCAGTAAGGTATTTTAAGGATGGTGAATTAATTAGAATTAAGCTAAAGGTACGCGGCTCAACGGTTATTGAGCTACCTGATAATGTTATTGCAATCCCAGCCTTTGCCGATATGCATGTCCACCTTAGGGATTGGGGCGAAAGCCATAAGGAGGACTTAAACTCAGGCTCAAGGGCGGCTCTAGCTGGTGGTGTGGCTACAGTTGGGGATATGCCTAATACAAAGCCCCCGATACGTGACCCTGACTTGGCCCTTAGGAGAATTAAGGATGCCTCAAGCCTTAAAATAAACTATAGGCTACATGGCGGTGTCCCAACTGACCTCAATCTACTGAAGGGTTATGTGAGCCTCGGCATTAGGAGTATTAAAGTGTATCCTGAGGATTATAGGGTAATTGAGGAGATAATTAAGGCGGCTGCGGTTAATAACATGACCATTATTATTCATTGCGAGGATCCTTCATTATTCAGGAACCTCAATGGTAATGACTCAAGAATACATGGCGTTAACAGGCCCCTTGATGCTGAATTCTCATGTGCCTTAAGGGTGATTCAACTTGCCTTAATTCATGGTGCAAGGATCCATTTAACCCATGTAACAGACCCAAGGATAATTGACTTGGTGAAGTTGAGTAATAGAATTACTATTGATGTTACTATGCATCACCTACTGCTTGATGAAGATTCATGCATTGAGCATGTTAATGACCCATTCTACTGTAAGGTTAATCCACCGTTGAGGAGTAGGTTAATTAGGCTTGAATTGCTGAGGAGGCTAATTAATGGTTCAGTAAGCATTATTGCAAGTGATCATGCCCCCCACACTAGTGGTGAGAAATTCCACAGCAATTACGATAACACACCTCCAGGTTTCCCAGGCTTAGAAACTACGGGGCTTCTTCTACTTGACCTATGGAGGAGGGGATTAATAGACTTAGGTAGGGTTATTGATGTGTATTCAATTAACCCACTTAAGATACTTGAGGTGAATAATGATGCGCAATTACTCATTGACACTAAGTCAAGTACGGTAATAGACCCAAGCTTATTCATGAGTAAAGCCAAGCACAGCCCATTCTCAGGCTGGGCCACCATGGTTAGGTTAATTGGATTAATTAAGGGAGGGGAATTACTTATGGTGGATTCAGATTATGAGAAAATGTTCGCTGGCCTCATCAGTAATAATACCTTAATTAAATTAAGTAGGTCAATTTAACCCAAACCTAAAACCCCTAGTGTAGCGAGTAAGCGTTATTAAGACCTAGCCTATAATGAGAATCGACGTAAAATGTCAACAATAAAAATAACTCTAAGTCCCCAGCAGTATAGGAGTAAGGTGTGGGTTGATTGGTGTCCTGGTTG
>NZ_DAXS01000086.1:667-11814 GCF_002506515.1 Caldivirga sp. UBA161 | reverse complement strand
TAATTAATTGGTGTAATTTAAGCCCTTCGAAGAAGGTATAAAGTGCTTAAACTTTCACCCTTTAGGGTTTATGTTATGCAGTTTTCTAGGATTAGTAGGTATACTTTCCTCCCTTCATATTCCTTAAGTACTCAATGTTACCTACGTAGATGTACACGTAGTCCCTCCCATTAATCCTCTTAACTGTGATTGCCCCCCTTCGCCAACGCTTGGCATATTTATCCCTCTCTTTGAAATTTTAATCAATCATGGTTCATCGCTATGGCCCCTTCCTCTATATATAGATAAGTCTTTCCGCTTATCGTCTCTTCTTTTTACGGCATAGATGAGGGCGACGGGCATTATGGACTGAAGCTTATTCGAGTAAAGGTAAAGGTGATACTTGAGGCTAGGAACTTTATGTTGACTATACATGTTCCCGGTTTAACCCTATGTTACCCTTATCTACATATACATTTATAATTAAATATACTTGCAGTAGCCTACTCCCGCAGACCATGCAGAAGGCAGAGCCTTCAAGGTTAGAATACGCAAACAGGGTAAAGAATAATACATTTTAGTATGCATAATGAACTATGAAACTTTACTGAATTAAAAATTGTAATTTAGAAGGGTTTAATAAGAAGTAATTTATAAAGATAAATAGGTGGTTTGATTTGAGTTGTCAACCATACGTACTGTATTATGGGAGTGACTTCTTCAACAAGATGAGGAAGGTATACGGGATAGGGATGCTTGAGAAACCTCTGCTAAAGATATTTAAAAAGTATGGAGAAGAAGTAAATTTTCTGAATAGGGATCAAGCAGCAGAGCTCTTAAATTCTGTAAAAGGACAAGGCTCCGTTACGGTAAATAATGCTCAGGTCATGAAGAACCTGTTTGAGGCTCTTTTCCTTCCAACGGCTCTAATATACTCCTATCTCAAAAAACTTTCCTTTTCTGAAGCCGCAGAGGCTAATAGCTTCATCATAATGGAGTTCATGGGATCACAGTCGAGACCCATGAAGCTTACGCCTCGTATAGTCTACATGTGGTTCATAATTCCAAAGTCAGAAGAAGGGTGCAAAAGATCTGAGGATCTGATGAAGAAGATTAAGCAGGATACAGGCTCTGTGCCCATAAGTCGAGGAGAATGGGAAGAGTTGAGGCCATTAATTGAGAAGTTTTCAAGGGCTCTTCCCGTTTACGGTTCAGGAGAAAACCTATGGGAAAAGATTTAGTTAATGCCTTAACATTGATCTCCGTCTATTTATTGGTTCTATTTAATGTTTAATGACGAATGCAAAAAGCAACTTTACCGACACAACTGATCACTAGGATTGAGAAAGGGCTTTAATTATTTCAGAACTACACCAACTGATATTTTAAATTAATTCAACCGAAATGCTACTGGGGCATACATAGATTAATGATCATATAATGAATATCCCTCGTTACTACCTCCTATTAGTTTCAGTCTATTGCATTGAATCTGAAACATCTTGCCTTACATATAATTCTATAAATTAAAAATTTAGGTAGTTTTAGCATGGACCATGCAGGTGTAATTTGATTGAAGTACATGCTTGGAGTGCCTTGGGTCATCGATTGTTGACATTAGCCAACCCTGTATCCTTCATTTTATGACTTAAAATAACTTAAAAATATTAAGTTTTGGCTACTTCCTTATACAGACTTAACGTGATTATCCTTATGATAAAGATGATAATATCCATTGATGTTCGATGTACCATATAGAGGACATTGCAAAGCACCTTATGTTTTCCTGCTTTTCTATTCTCTATTAGAAGGGCTAAAAATATGGCTTCCTAAGGAGACTTAAGAGCATCATTTAGTGATTATATGGAACTACTTTAAAGTGAGGGGAGGTTTAATGTGGCAGGTTAAAAGTATACGGATTAATTTGCTGCGTAACTTACTATGAAGTTAAGTAACTGTGATATCTTATACCTGCTAAGGTACCAGAGGACTCTACCACCCATACCCCTTGCCACAAGCCCCCTACCTAATTGGGCATGTGCAGTGGCCACAAGTAACTTAAGGGTTCTCCTATCATTAACTGCTGTGGATCCATGATGCATGTGGTGGCTCATTGTAACCCACGGCATCATCCTTATGCCGCTGTAGTAGAGTAGTAGGCCTAGTGTTGTTTCATCACTAATGTAAAGCCTAATGCCGGGTTCAATGTTCTTAAGCGACTCCTCAATCTTACCTAGGATGCTTAGGTTAATTGAATCTAGGAGCGGCTTACTCAACCTAACCGCCTGCTTAGGGCCGATGAAGAATACTCCTTTCCAAAAGCCTGGAATCCTGTAGCCGTAAACCTCAATACTCTTCCCATTAACATTAATATCACCAAGCTTAATACTCCTACTTAGGAACCTTGCCCTACCCTTAGTTTCATAGTCAAGCACAGTATAGTAATTGAACTTACTAACTAATTCATAATCAGCCTCAGCTAATTCACCTTCAAGTAGGTTATCACTATCAACAACTAGGGCATCCAACCCCTCCTCCCTAGCATCCCTTATAATCCTCATGAATGTTAAGTTCCTATCACGCCAATTACCATACCTGACCTCAACATACTCGGGAAGAATCCTCCTAAGTAACTCCACCTGCTTATCCTTAAACACGTTATCAACATAGACAATGCTACGTTTAACGTTAAGTAGCCTAGCGTTAACAATGAAGTAATCAATGACCTCATGTATCCTGTAGAATGGTAAGTAAGTTATTAGTGCATCCACGGTAAGCCCATTATCAGTAACTTAATAAGATTTTCCATGAAGCAGTAAACCACCCAACGAAAGCACTATACTTAAGGCTTAAAAACCCGGCATAAACGCGCTTCTGATCGACTTTGAGCAGTGAAGGTCAGGCAACCGAGGCTAAGCCTGAGGAGGCTCAGCAGGCTCAGGAGGGTGCTGGTGCGCAGCAGGTTGAGGCTAAGCCAAGTGAGACTGAGGTTAAGCCTGAAGAGAGGAGGCCTACTTTACTTGATGAGTTAAGTAAGGTTAACTCCAGGAGGCCTAACATTCCTATTAATGTACTTAAGCTGCTTAAATTATCCATAAGGATGCGTAGGGGGAGGTACGACTTCATTAGGTACTATAATAAGGAGCATAAGATTAGGCTTGAGGATTCACCCTGGAGGAGGCCTAAGGGTATTGATAATAAGATTAGGATGAAGAGGAAGGGTTACCCACCCATTGTTAACGTGGGTTACAGGGGGCCTAGGAGTGTTAGGGGGATTCACCCAAGCGGCTTCATTGAGGTTATTGTTCATAATCCTGAGGAATTATCGAAGGTTAACCCTGAAACCCAAGCCATTAGGATAGCGTCCACAGTGGGTGTTAGGAAGAGGATTGAGATAATTAGGGAGGCTGTTAGGAGGGGGATTAGAGTGCTTAATGTTGATAAGAGGACTAGGGAAGCCATAAGGGAGGTGACCTGACGTGGACTTAAGGGGAACGGTGGCCAGGTTGCTTAATGTCCCGAAGTCAAGGGTTGTGATTAAGCAGGAGGCCCTTGAGCAGCTTGAGGAGGCTATAACTAGGAATGATGTGAGGAGCCTAATGAAGGAGGGGTTAATTGAGGTTAAGCCCAAGAAGGGTAATAGTAGGAGTAGGTGGAGGATTATTCATGAGAAGAGGAAAAGCGGTAGGAGGAGGGGTAAGGGGAGTAGGAGGGGTACTAGGAAGGCTAGGGGTGCTGTTGGTAAGGAGGTTTGGGTACCTAGGATTAGGAGGATTAGGAGGTTCCTAAACACGCTGAAGCATAAGGGCGTTATTGATAAGGCTACTTGGAGGAACCTATATGGAATGGCTAAGGGAGGCTACTTTGAATCATTAGCGCACTTAAGGACTTACATGATTCAGAATGGGATTACTACTGAGGATAAGATTAAGTCAGCCTTCAGGGGTGGTTCATAATGGCAAGTAGCGGTAGGTATAAGGTTAAGTTCAGGAGGAGGAGGGAGGGTAAGACTAATTACTATAAGAGGAGGATTATGGTAATAAGTGGTAAACCAAGGCTGGTTGTAAGGTTCAGTAACCGTTACGTGATTGCTCAAGTGGTAGTATCAGCACCACAGGGGGACTTCACCGTAGCTGAGGCGAATAGCAGGGAGTTAGTTAAGGAGTTTGGTTGGCTTGGTGGAACTGGAAACACACCTGCAGCATACCTAGTGGGTTTACTTATTGGATATAGGGCATTACTAAAAGGCATTAAGTCAGCTGTTCTTGATGCTGGGCTGCATAGAGTCACTAAGGGTGGTAGGTTATTCGCAGTGGTTAAGGGTGCCGTGGATGCTGGATTAGAGGTGCCTCATGATGAGGAGGTCTTACCAAGTGAGGATAGGTTAAGCGGGGAACATGTAGCTCAATATGCATTAAACCTAAAACAGTCAAAGCCAGAGTTCTACAAGATAAGGTTCTCCAAGTACATTGCAAGGGGGCTTGAGCCTGAAAACATTAGTAAACACTTTGAGGAGGTTAAATTAAAGATAATGGAGAAGTACGCTAAGAGCGAGGCTAAGGCAGAGGAGGATTCGCAGTAATATTACCTTATATAAATTAACCCCATACCTTAGCTTCAGCAGTTTTCTGTAATGCTTGATTGGAGGCTATGTATTGTAGCAAATGGCTCTTCACTTTAAATAATGGTAAATAATAAGCCTTGCTTCCTTTAAGTGAGGTAATTAAGTGGTAATTTTATCTAAGTATTGTAGGCGGCTTTTAATCATAACCCTACTTAAGGATAATGTGGAGTTATGGGTATTAACGCTGCTATTTGTCATAATTAAAGGCATTAACCTATGAATAGTTTAGTAATTACAGCTAATGCAATATCTAGTGTATGGGTTAGGTAAATAATAATCAAGGCGGTAGAATATAGTTTAATTAGGGGGGTAATGTTTAAAAGAGGGTTATTACGAGGCTATATATGATGTGGTGGGAAATGCGGGAAACATGCCAAGGACATTAAACGTCACCGTGGCTAAGGTAGGCGGCTCCCTGCTTAAGCCAGGTGACGTTGAGAAGGTTTTAAGTAAAGTCATTGAGAGGCATTTGGTTGATGACAGTAAGTTAATTCTCGTTGTCTCAGCTATGAAGGGTGTTACTGACCTCCTAATTAGGGCATACGATGAGGGTAAGCCGTATTTAATAAGGGATGCAATCCAACCATACTTAAATGAGGCATTTAGGCTTGGTTTAAGTAAACTAGGCAAGTTAATTGAGGGTGTGGGTGAGAGGCTGGAAGCATTAGTTAACGTTAGGGAGCCATGGGTTAGAGATAACGTTATTGTACATGGTGAATTACTATCAGTAATGCTGATTGAGTCAATCCTCTACAATGAGCTTGGTGTTGATGCAGGAGCTGTGTATGATCCAGGAATAATGACTAATGAGGATTGGGGTAAAGCCTCAGTACTGGGTGTTAGTGCACACTACGTTAGGAATAGGTTAACTTGGGCCTTATCCAGGAGGAGTATTGTGGTTGCTCCAGGTTTCCTTGGAATTAGCCTAAACGGTAGGTTAACATCATTGGGTAGGGGTGGTAGTGACTACACTGCCTCATTAATAGCAGCATACATTAATGCCCCAAGGTTAATCTTCTACACTGACGTTGAGGGTATAATGACTGGGGATCCTAGGATAATAGGTGATGCTAAGGTAATACCAAGCCTAACCCATGAGGAGGCCTACGTAGCATCATTAACGGGTGCTAAGAAGTTCCACCCAGGTACGTTTAAGCCGCTGATAGACAGTAACATTAACGTCATGGTAACTAACCCGTGGTCAAGCAATGGTACGTCAATAATATCAAGGTGCGTTAACACGCCTAAATTAGTCTCATTATCTAATGTAGATTCAATAGGCTTAATTAACCTTAAGAGTGGTTACGCAGTTACTGTGGTTGGCTGCGTAATGGGGCTTGATGAGTATAGGAGGGAGGTTTACCTAATAATGAGTAGCTACGACCCAGTGGATGTAATCAATGATACTGAGGGTAATGCTGTATCAACAATAATTAAGGATCAAGACAATGCGGTTAAGTTAGCTAAGGACCTGCATAAGTGGGTGGTTTCATGGATAAGGTGAAGGTTTCAATACTTGGGGCCACAGGCCTAGTGGGGCAGTGGATGGTTAAGTTACTTGAGGATCACCCATACATTGAGGTGGCCGCCCTCTCAGCCTCACCAGGTAAGGTTGGGCAGAGGTATGGTGATGTTGTTAAATGGTTCATAGAGGGTGATGTTCCTGAGTATGCTAGGGGGATTAAATTAACCTCAACGGACCCAGTGGATCAAAGGAACGTTGATTTTGTATTATCAGCTTTACCTAATGATGTTGCTGAGCCAGTTGAGGCTAAGCTACTTGAGGCTGGTTTAAACGTAATATCTAATGCTTCCCCAAGGAGAATGGACCCCAATGTACCGTTAATAAACCCTGAGGTGAATTGGCAGCATCTTGAGGTTTTAAGGGAATCAAAGGGGCCTTGGCTCATTAAGAACCCCAACTGTACATCAGCCATAGTGACCTTGGCGATAAAGCCCTTGGCCAACCACATTAGGGAATTATATGTAACCACACTTCAAGCGGTTTCTGGGGCTGGTTACATGGGTTTATCGTACCTAGCCATTGAGGGTAACGTAATACCCTTCATTAAGGGTGAGGAGGATAAGATAGCTGCTGAGTCGAATAAAATGCTGGGTACTATGGGTAAGGGTAAGTATGAGCCATGGGGTAGGCCTGTTAGGGTTACTTCAATAAGGGTTCCGGTTAAGTATGGCCACATGGCATCAATATTCATGGTAATGGATAAGGAGTACAGTGTTGATGATGTTAAGCATGAGTTAATTAACTTCAAATCGCTACCCCAGGAGGCTAACCTACCAACCGCGCCACCTAGGCCAATAATAGTTTCCAATAGGCCTGATGCCCCCCAGCCGGCTAGGGATTTGGATCACATGGCTGTTACTGTGGGTAGGTTAATGGCTTCAAGTAACATTGTTAGGATGGTTGCCTTAGGCGATAACCTGGTTAGGGGTGCTGCTGGTATAACTATATTAACCTTAGAGACTATGAAGGCTATGAAGCTTATTTAACCACTTAATACACTTCATACAGCTTCCTAGGGTTTTATGGCTACTTAGGGAAAGGTTTATATAGAAGCGGCTTCTGGGGATGCATATGTCAACAGCTCAACAACCTAAGACTGGTGTTCCAGTAGCCATACTTAAGGAGGGTAGTTCAAGGACAACTGGTGCAGATGCCAGGAGGAGTAACATAATGGCTGCTAAGGTTATAACTGAGGTTCTTCAAACAAGCCTTGGACCTAGGGGAATGGATAAGCTGCTCATTGATGCCTTCGGCGACGTAACGATAACTGGTGATGGTGCAACAATACTTAAGGAAATGGAGGTTCAGCACCCGGCAGCTAAGCTACTTGTTGAGGTGGCTAAGGCGCAGGATGCGGAGGTTGGTGACGGTACAACCACGGTGGTTGTCCTAGCGGGTAAGCTCCTTGAGCAGGCTGAGATACTTCTCGATGAGGGTATCCACCCAACCATAATAATTGATGGCTTTAAGAAGGCCTTAGACTACATAAACTCCACGATAACCGAGGTACCGAATCTAATATACCCAGTTAACTTGAGTAATAGGGATGAGGTTGCTAAGATTGTCGCCAACTCACTGAGCAGTAAGGTTGTCGCTGAGGCTAGGGATTACCTAGCTAAAATTGTCGTTGATGCCTCATATGTGGCTGCTGAGCAAACAAACGGTAGGTACAACCTTGACTTGGATTGGATTAAGGTTGAGAAGAAGAAGGGCCAGAGCCTATATGAGACCCAGTTCATTCAGGGTATTGTACTAGATAAGGAGGTTGTCCATCCAGGTATGCCTAAGAGGATTGAGAACGCTAAGATAGCTGTCCTAGATGCACCACTTGAGATTGAGAAGCCTGAGTGGACCACTAAGATTTCAGTCTCATCACCGCAGCAGATTAAGGCGTACCTTGAGGAGGAGGCTAACATACTTAAGGGTTACGTTGATAAGCTTAAGGAGATAGGGGCTAATGTAGTCATTACGCAGAAGGGTATTGATGAGACTGCACAGCACTTCCTGGCTAAGGCTGGTATTATGGCTGTTAGGAGGGTTAAGAGGAGTGACATTGAGAAGCTGGCTAAGGCCACTGGGGCTAGGATAGCCACAAGTATTAAGGACCTTAAGCCCGAGGACCTTGGCGCAGCTGGATTAGTTGAGGAGAGGAAGGTTGGGGAGGAGAAGATGGTCTTCGTTGAACAATGCCCCAACCCAAGGGCAGTTACAATACTAATTAGGGGTGCCGCTGATAGGGTTCTTGATGAGGCTGAGAGGTCAATAAACGATGCGCTACACGTTACAAGGGACCTATTCAGAGATCCAAGAATAGTACCAGGTGGTGGAGCCTTCGAGATTGAGGTGGCTAGGAGGCTTAGGGAATGGGGTAGGAAGCTTCCGGGTAAGGAGCAGTTAGCAGTAATGAGGTATGCTGAGGCCGTGGAGAAGGTTCCAGAAATACTAGCCTTAACGGCTGGCCTAGACCCAGTGGATGCTATAGCTGAGTTGAGGAGTAGGCATGATAAGGGTGAGCTTGACGCTGGTGTGGATGTGCTTGGCGGCAAGATAACTAGGATGAGTGAATTAAACATATGGGACCCATTAATAGTTAAGATGCAGGTACTGAGGAGTGCCACTGAGGCTGCAATAATGGTGCTTAGGATAGATGACATAATAGCCGCTGGCCAGACTAAGTCATCTGCAGGAGGCAAGGGTAAGACTGGTGAGGAATCAAAGACCGGCGAAGAAAGTGGATCCAGTAGCAGTAGTGATTAATTAAAACTAAGTTAACTAAGGTTATAGGTTTAATTTCTTTTCTCATTCTTACCGTAACGTGCCCTTCAAATTCAAGTGAATTAATAATTAATTAGGATTTGCTTAAGCAGAAGTAATTTATACTGGAATATTGCTTCACTCATTATGAGGGGTTGGACAGGTAGGTTAATTAGGGTTAACTTAAGCCTAGGTAAGTACTGGATTCAAGATATTGATTCATCAATACTCATGAATTATGTGGGTGGTAGGGGTTTAGCCGTTAAGTTGCTTTGGGATGAATTACCAAGGGGTATTGATCCACTTAGCCCATTAAATAAGCTAATAATTGCTGCGGGGCCATTAACAGGTTACCCAGGCCCAAACACGGGTAAACTAGTGATCGCTGCTAAGAGCCCATTGACTGGTGGTTACGGTGATGGTAATATTGGTAGCTGGGCTTCAGTTCACCTTAGGAGGGCTGGCTTTGATGCAATGATTATTGAGGGTGCTTCAAGTAGGCCCATTTACCTATACGTGGAGAATAATGATGTTGAGTTAATGCCAGCTGATGACCTATGGGGGTTAGACACCTTCACCACTGAGGATAAGTTAAGGAGGATTCACGGCTCTAATGTGGGTATGCTGATAATCGGCCCAGCTGGCGAGAATGCGGTTAGGTTCGCCACTGTGGTTGCCCAGAAGGGTAGGAGTGGGGGTAGGCCCGGTATGGGGGCTGTTATGGGTAGTAAGAGGCTTAAGGCCATTGTAATAAGGGGCACTAAGCCACTCCCCCAGCCTGCTGACCCAGCTTTAAGTAAGATTGGGGTTGATGCCGACTTGGCGGCTAAGGCTAAGCAGAATTACGGCTTTTGGCTTAGGCAGGGGACAACAGCCACAGTGGAGTGGGCTCAGGAGGCGAGTGTACTCCCCACATTCAATTACAGGGAGGGGCAGTTTGACCACTATGATAAAATAGGAGGCGTTATGGTTGAGAAAAATAATGTAACCACTAGGTCCTGCCCAAACTGCATAATGCCCTGTGGCCACGTGGTTAAGGATACTGAGGAGCAGTTATCGGAATTGGATTACGAGAATATTGCAATGCTAGGCAGTAACTTAGGCGTAGGGAACCTGCAGGAGGTTGCTTACTTGAATAGGTTGGCTGACATGATGGGGCTTGATACAATAAGCCTAGGCTCAACATTAGGCTGGGCCATGGAGGCCACGGAGAGGGGGCTTATTAGGGATGGCTTAGAGTGGGGTGATTACAGGAAGGCTGCTGAAGTAACCCTAGATATAGCCTACCAAAGGACTGAATTAGGTAAGCTACTTGGCCTGGGGGTTAAGGGTGCTTCAAGTAAACTTGGTGGTGGGTCAGGGGATTTTGCAATGCATGTTAAGGGCCTTGAGGTAAGCGCCTACGACTGCCACGCGGCGCCAGGCATGGCCCTAGCCTTCGCCACAAGCCCAATTGGCGCCCACCATAAGGATGCATGGGTTATTTCCTGGGAGGTTCAGACTAATAGGTTCGCCTACAGTAGGGATAAGGCCCTTAAGGTAATTGAGCTACAGAACATTAGGGGTGGTTGGTTTGAAGTTATGGTTGGGTGTAGGCTACCGTGGGTTGAAATAGGCCTTGAATTGGACTGGTATTGGAGGATGTATAAGGCTGCAACCGGCCTTGAACTGGATCTTGAGGGGGTTGCCAATAGGGTTTACTCACTCATTAGGGCATTCTGGATTAGGGAATATGGGGGCTGGTCTAGGGATTATGATACGCCACCCATTAGGTGGTTTAAGGACCCATTAACCAAGGGCCCACTTAAAGGCACTAAGTTAGACTACAATGCCTACCAGCAAATGCTGACCTGGTACTATGAGGCTAGGGGGTGGGATGATAGGGGGATTCCAAGGAGGAGCACCCTTAGGAGGCTTGGATTAAGCCACGTTATAGATGATTTAAGTAAGGTGGTTGAATTAACAGAATAACACTGATCATTGCGGTTTAATTACGTAAGTTATTTCACATAGTGTGAATTAAGTTAAGGCTACGCCCCTCATTTAATACTTAAAAGCATAATCCTAATCATTACTGTGCGTAGGGCATTGGTAATTTATAGGGATAGGAGCGCCATATGGAGTGGTTCTGAAAGGGTAATGGGGTACTTGGTGCGTGTCCTTAAGGAGCTTAACCATGAGGTAACTTTAATTACATTTGATGGAGTATGGGATAATAACTTCCCAGGCCCTAAGCCTGATAGGTTAATGAGCAGCCCAGGCCCT
>NZ_DAXS01000086.1:0-561 GCF_002506515.1 Caldivirga sp. UBA161 | reverse complement strand
CGTCCACTACCCCTACTGCACAGCCAACCTCAGGAGCCTATTCCCAACAAGGGCTAATGTAATTGCGGTTAACTCCACGTGGACACTCAATAAGCTGAGGCAGTGTGGTGTTGATGGAATNNGTAATTCACCCACCTGTAAGGCTAATTGAATGTGGCAGCATGGATAAGGAGGATTTAGTTATTGGCGTTGGGAGGCTTGGTAAACCGTGGGAGGAGTTCATAGAGGTGGCTAAGGTGGTTAAGGCTAAGGCACCTTGGGTTAACTTCACCATAATCGGGCACTCTGATTCCGAGGAGAGGGTTAAGCAGTTACTGAATTTAAGCCGAGGATTAGTAAGCGTGATTCCTAATGCCTCAGAGGATGTTAAATCTAGTTTACTATGTAAGGCTAAAGTAATGCTGCACACCCACCCAGCTGAGCATTTTGGTATCGCCATAGTTGAGGCAATGTCCACGGGGGCAGTGCCCATTGTTCATAAGGATGGGGGTGCTTGGCTTGACATAGTTAAGCAAGGTAAATATGGCTTCGGCTATATATCAATTAATGAGGCTGCTGAAG
>NZ_DAXS01000036.1:238-10892 GCF_002506515.1 Caldivirga sp. UBA161 | reverse complement strand
CTCATCCTCCTCCAAAGCCCTCAAAAACCTCCTCTTCTCCTCAGGACTAAGACTCATCCCAACAGTAAAACAAACAAAAACAAATAAACCTTACGCAACCGTAATGCTAACATTACGTATTCCTGGCAATCAAAGGGCACTAAGTGATTAAACATGAGGTACTGTGTTACTTACTTTGCACACTTGATCATTATGAATCAATGAATTATGATTGAAAACCGCACGGCTAAGTTATTGAGAGCTAGCTTATTACCTTAAATATGCGGTTAACTGAAACCTCAAGAGTTGTAAAATCCACGGTATTAGCCGCTGGGTTAGGGACTATGCTTGACTACTATGACTTCCTACTAGCCGCCAATGCGGCAGGTACAGTGTGGTTAAGCCAATATTTTGAGCCAGCCTTCAAAATACCGGGTATTGCATTATCCTTAGCAATGGTCACTTACGCTGTAGCCTACGTTACTAGGCCTCTTGGGGCATTTATATTTGGGCATATTGGTGATAGGGTGGGTAGGAGGTATACTTTAGTTTTAACATTATTACTAGCCTTCGCATCAATGGTCATAATGGGATTAACCCCAACGTATAGTCAAATAGGTATATATTCCATTATGCTCCTACTCATATCTAGGTTAATACTCGGCATAGGCTTCGGTGGGGAGTGGGGTGGTGGCGCCACATGGATTAGTGAAGTAATGATGGCTAATGGATGCAGTAACCTGGGATTCTGGGGTGGAGTATTTCAGGCCTTTGCAACAGTGGGCATTGCTTTAGCATCATTGGCCTTCTCATTTTCATCACTATTAATGCCTCATCAATTCTTCTACTCATGGGGGTGGAGGATACTATTCCTGGTTGGAGCCGCAGTAATAGTGATTGCAGCCATTATTAGGCATAGGTTAATTGAATCACCACTATTCATGGAGCTGGCTAAGAGGGGTGAGGTGTTGAGGTATCCCGCCATTGAAGTGTTTAAGAGGGAGTGGCTGAAGGTAATGTTGCTTGCCTTAGCTTGGTTCTACATAACTGCAGTAACCACAGTTGCCGTATTACCCTACTCAGTTACGTATGTAAGCAAGGCGTTGGGAATAGGTACATTAATGGGTATGCCAGCTAGCTCATTCATACTATTGGCTTACGCCATATCCCTATTAACGGGTGGTGTTGCATCAACGCTCATTAGTGGTTCATTATCGGATAAGTACAATCCACTATTAATCTTGGTAATTGGCTCAGTTGCAACAGGTATTATGAGTGTATTATTTTACCCATTATTAGCCACAGGTAACCCAGCCGTGATACTCATCACCTTTGAGGCTTACATGGCCTCTGAGTACATGGGTTTTGGTTCATTACCGAAGTTATTCACCCTATTATTCCCAACAGTGTATAGGTATTCCGGTTCAGGGTTAGCTTACCAATTGGGTGGTTTACTTACTGGGTTGGCGTCAGGGTTAATCTTACCCGTAATCATAAGTACCTTAGGTTACTCAGCTTGGTACGCCGTATCGGCTTTAATGGCTTCAATATCATTAGCCTCATTGGCTTCATCATTAGCACTACTTAAGGTGACCCCTAAATGATGCCTCAGGAGTTAGCTCAATTACTCTTAAACTTAGTTAAGGAGGATGCACCCCTTGGTGACGCCACCACTGAGGCCATTATAGGTGATGTGGAGGTTAAGGCGGTAGTGTTGGCTAAGGAAGATGGCTACGCATGCTGCCTAATTGACTTTGCTGAGGCGTTGAGGGTGCTTGGGCTTAATGCCAATGCCTTGAAGCATGATGGTGAATACTTTAAGCTTGGTGAATCATTAATGGTACTCTCCGGTAATGCTAAATTAATTCTAGTAATTGAGAGGAGCCTACTTAACGTATTAAGCATAATACTTGGTGTGGTTAAGGCTACTAGGGAGGTTGTTGAAATGGTTCATAGGGTTAACCCAAGGGTTAAGGTTGCGGCAACTAGGAAAACCATACCATGCTTAAGGTCATTAATTAAGAAGGCAGTGGCTGTAGGTGGTGCTGATACCCATAGGTTATCATTAAGTGATGCATTATTAATTAAGGATAATCACCTAGCCATAATTCATGATGTTGAGGGAGCCGTTAAGATAGCTAGGGATAAGGCAACATTCATGCATAAGATTGAGGTTGAGGTAAGTAATGTTGATGACGCCATTAAGGCAATTAAGGCTGGGGCAGATGCAGTACTCATAGATAATGTTACGCCAACTCAACTCAAGCAAATAATAAATACGCTTGAGGCATTAGGCCTACGGAATAAAGCCATAATAGAGGCATCTGGTGGAATTACACCAAGCAATATTATTGAGTATGCTGAAGCTAACCCAGATATAATCAGTACAAGCTACATAACAATGAAGGCTAAACCCATTGATATAAGCCTTGAAATCACCACGTAAGTATATATGATTAATGAACTCTAAATGCTGAATTTATTCAATTAATTCATTAAATATTGTATTTATTATAGTGATAATTTTTATAAATTAGCTTAATCATTTAGATTAATGGTTAATGATGAAGCCTTAACCTTTCCGGGAAACGTAATGATAGAGTACATTGGGTTAATGCGTGAGCTAATAGAGGCCTCAAGGGGGTTAAGGAAAGCTAACCTAATTATACGTGACGTTAATGTGGTTGATGTTGCTGGTGGGCGCATAGTGGAGGGTTTATCAATTATAGTGTACTCTAAATTCATAGCTGCATTAACTAAGTCAAGTAAGGATGGGGGCTATGTGGGTTTAGGCACGAGGATTATTAATGGGCGTGGAATGTACGTAACCCCCGGCTTCATTGATGCCCACGTGCATATAGAGTCAAGCTTCCTGGCACCTGTTGAGTTCGCTAAATTGGCGTTAAGGCATGGTACTACACTCATTGTTGCTGATCCACATGATATAACTAATGTAGGCGGCGTGAATTACCTCATTAACTTCGCTAAGAGTGCAATTAACTTACCGTTGAAGATACTCATGCAGATTCCACCCTGTGTCCCACCAACTAACCTTGATGTTGATAACCCAGGGGCGGTACTTAAAGTTGAGGATATTAATCAATTAATCAACACTGGGCTGTTTCATAGCCTTGGGGAATTCATGGATTACTCATCAGTAATTAAGGGAGATGAGGATTCACTGGCTAAGATTAAATTGGCGCTGGGGCATGGTATGATGGTTTACGGCCACTTACCAAGCGATGATGAAGATGCCTTAAACGCCTATTCAGTGGCTTCACCATCATCATGCCATGAATCAATTAACGTAGGTGGAGCCTTAGAGAAATTGCTTAGGGGTATGTGGGTTATGCCTAGGTTTGGTACAGCATGGAGGGATGCTGAAGCTATTATACCTGAATTAGCTAAGAATAGTCATGGTATTAGTAGGCTAATGCTAGTTACTGATGATGTTTCAGTCACCGACCTTGTTGAGAGGGGGTATATGGATTATGTTGTTAAAAGGATTATTGAGCATGGAATTGACCCAATTAATGCGTTTAGAATGGTTACTGTGAATCCTGCAACATACCTAAGGTTAGATAATCTAATTGGTTTAGTGGCACCAGGTAGGGTAAGTGACTTAGTGTTGTTAAATAATTATGAGGAAGCCAGCATTAATACAGTGGTGGTTAATGGGGAGGTGATTTACCATGATGGCCAAATACTACTTAAGGATTATGATACCAATAAGTTAAGCAACTTAACATTAATGGAAAGCCCATTCAATATCCCTAAAATCCATAATTTAAGTGACTTAGCCATAGGGGTAAACATGAGCAGCGGCACTGCATTAGTGTTGGCTGCAGGGATACGGTATGGCATTACCGTTACTAAGAAGGTTAAGGTGGAGGTTCCTGTGGTTAATGGATTAATTAACCCTAACCCATTTAATGATGTATCATACATTGCAGTGATTGATAGGTATCGTGGGAGGTATATTGGTAAGGGCTTCATACATGGCTTAGGCCTCAGGACTGGGGCTATAGCTCAAACAATAGGGCGTGATACACATAATATATTGGTGCTTGGAATGAACCTAAGCGACATGTTAATCGCCTTAAGGGAGCTTGAGAAATTAAGGGGTGGTATCATTACAGTACGTGATGGCGAAATTAAATGCAGGGTACCCCTTAAGCTTGGCGGCCTAATGAGTAGTGAACCCTATGATAAGGTTTACAGAGAGGTAAAGTGCGTTGAGGATTTCCTCCAGGCTGGAGGTGTTACTGAACCAAGGATGGCGCTCTTCCATATATCACTAATGCCAGTAATCGTAATACCTGAAATTAGGATTACGCCAAAGGGTGTGGTTGATGTTAATGAGGGGCGCGTGGTTAATCCTGTGTTGAATTTATATTAAATTAAATTATTTAAATAAATAATTTAATTAATAACGTTAACTATGAACGTAAAATTTAAAAATATTTAATCATACACATTAATGATGGAGGATAATCCCCCAATATTCATCAGGGAATCCACAGGCCTAGTCAAGGAGGCTGGGCTCTGGGATGCAGTGTCAATAAATGTTGCAAACATGTCCATAGGAGCAGCATTAGCCACAATAGGCTTCACACTAGTAGCTTTACCAACCATACTTGGTGTTAACTTAGTTTACGCATCCTTAATTGCAGCAATTCTAGCATTACCCCAGGTAATAGTGTATTCAATTCTAGTTAAGTATATACCTAGGGTTGGTGGTGATTATGTATGGCTTGGTAGGGCTCTAGGCCCTAAACTAGCCTGGTTAACCAATGGCCTAGTGCTTGGCTTTGTTGTTCAGGACCTAGCCTACTACGCATTAATATCCTTCGCTGCGGTTTTTCAACTTAAATCCATATTACCAATGCTTGGTGTTAATGCGTCATTATCATTAACTGAGGAGATTATTATTGCGGTAGCCTTCTTCTCAATAATAATCTTAACCAACATACTGGGTACTAGGCATGGAATTAGATTAATGACTGCATTAACCACAGTGTCCTTAATTGGGTTACTAGTGGCTATAATTATCCTCTTCATAACGCCAAGAACTCAAGTAATTAGCTCAGTATCCTCGCTCCTTCCACAGGGCTACACGTACTCTAAGGTATCCCTCAGTTATGTGGGGCCTGAATTCACCATTAACAGTACTTTAATGCTCCTCCCATTCTTCGCAATATACGTTTACCCATGGCTTAATGCGGGGCCAGCAATATCAGCTGAGATTAAGGGTAGGGGTGCTTTGCATTGGAATATTCCCATAGCCTTCCTATTAGCATTACTCACATTAACCATAGGCTTTGAGGCTATGTATTATTCGCTTGGGTTTAATTTCATTAATGCTGCCTTATCTAACCCCAACATTAATGGCTTAATTAACGGTAATGTTAACTTCTGGACAATAGCAATGGCGTCATCCCACAACACTGCGTTAAGTTGGTTAATAGGCATTGCCTCAGTCACCTGGTACCTATCCCTACTCGCCTACGGGGCAATAGTGGCTGTTAGGTACTGGTTTGCGCTTGCCTTTGATAGGGTTTGGCCAAGCTTCTTCGCCTACCTGAGCCCAAGATTTGGGACGCCGGTTTATGCGCATTTATTTGATTTGGGTGTTTCATCAGCCTTAATAATTGCTGCTGGCTTATTCTACGGTACATTTACTGCACTATACGGTGCCACTGTTGGCGCATTATTATACTTCATGGCAGTTGGAGCTGCTGCAGTATTAATGGGCGTTAAGAATTCGTTAAAAATCAGTAATACATCTAGGATTACCCTGATTATTGCCGGCTCATTAACAATAACTGTGATGGCTTACCTAACTTACCAATTCCTGGAGTACCCAAGCATTTGGGGTGGTAATTGGTTAGCCTACGGTGTGGTAATTGCGGCAATACTACTTGGCATCACATTATATGCCGCATCAAGCTACATTAATAGGAAGCGGTATGGGATAGATGTATCAATGGCATATACTGAGATACCGCCGGAATAATGATTGATGGTTTAATTAACTATATTGGCTTAGTGAATTCATATATAGATTATTTATACATGATGATATTATTTATTGGTTTTAATCATTGCTACGAAAGGTATATAAAGCCTTAACCCTAAGGAGTACTCAGGTGAGTGAAATGAGTATAAGATCAATAATAGGTATGGGTAAGGTAATGAGAACGAACGGGAAAGCAATTAACGCCAATGCAAGCCACGGCAACGTTAAGGGATTAAATATACGCAATGCTGGGGAGAACACTATTAACGCAATCATAGTGCCAAGCTTTAATACGCCAATAGTATTCGTTTATGATGAGAGGAATAGGGCGTATAAAATACCTTAAGGTTTTAGTTATAGGGTTAATTCTAAGATTAGTAAGTGAGGATAATGAATGTTAAGTTATCTGCTTGGTAGAGTAATTTAAATACCTATGATTATGCATGCTTCAGTAAAAATTATTACTTTAATTTCCCTTATGGAGAAAAACTTTAATACTAGCAAATAAATTTACATATTATGGGTATACTTAATAGCTTTTCATACCTTAGCTTTGATTATGTGCATTCCACTGACTGGACTATGAGTACTGCTGATGATAATTACGTATTCCATGTGATTAATGCTTATGTTGACGCCTCAAGGGATACTATTCTTGAGTTTGCAATACTTAAGGTTTGGGGTAAGCGTGATCTTAAGCACCTACTGAGGGTGCTTAGTAGGCATAGGAATATTAGGGGGATTGTTTCCCTTAGGCCTCTTAATGATGGTTACCCTAAGAATGTTCAAGTTGCACTTAAGGGTGATGCTGCTGATAGTACTAGATACATGGCGCATGTCCTGGGAGGGATCGAGATTAAGGCAATATATGAGAATGGTATAGAGCATTGGGGATTCCTATTCCCTAACGATGAGTCAGCTAGATCATTCCTAACGATGGTGGGTAGGAGGGGGATTATTAAGAAGTATAAGTTAGAGAACGCCGATATGGATAATGTAATGGCTAATGCCTTAAGGAATGCAGTACTATTACTGACGCCCAGTGAATATAAGATAGCTAAGATAGCGTACAGTAAGGGTTACTTTGAAGTACCCAGGTTGATTAAGCTGGATGAATTAGCCAAGGAGTTAGGCTTATCCAAGGCAACCATTGACGAATACATTAGGAGCGCTGTGCGTAAAATACTTGAACACATATTCACTGATGAAGCTTAAGCATTAGGCTTCAATGAATTTTAACCTAGATTATCAGCATAATATTATTTCCCTAGTTTCACAGCCGCATGAAGGAATAAAAGTGGAGTAAATTGAACATAGTCTTATGGTTAAGGAGGGTGAGGAGGCGCCTAACTTTGAGTTAAAAGATAATAATGGGGGTGTTGTTAAGTTAAGTGACTATAGGGGTAGGTGGATTGTACTCTACTTCTTTCCCAAGGCCTTCACCTCAGGTTGTACTATTGAGGCTAGGGAATTCTCTAGGTTATGGGATGAGTTTGAGGAGATGAGCGTTATTGTACTTGGTATAAGTACGGATCCTGTTGAAACTCAGAGGAAGTTCGCTGAGAAGTATGGTGTTAGGTTTAAGCTGCTTAGTGATTATGATAAGAGCGTATCTAAGGCGTATGGCGTATTAAGGGCAACTGGTACAGCTGAGAGGGTAACCTTCATAATTAATCCGGAGGGTAAAATAGTTAAGGTGATTAAGGGTGTTAAGCCTAATGAACACCCTCTTAAAGCCCTAGAATACTTGAGGGCAGTAATTAAGGGCAATTAACACTATGCTTCATTATCATGAGGCATTAGGTTTAAACCTTAATTTAATCCTCCTCAATAACCTTAACCCCCAGTAATTTAGCGAACTCCTTAACCTCCCTCCTAAAGTCCCCATAGATTAACACCCTATGGTAACCATTATCAACAACCCACCTCTCAGCCACCTTACCGGCATCACCTGAGGCAACCAGCTTAGTTGCACATAATTGCTTCCAGTAAATGTTATCCACAGCCTTAGCGGTATGAATACTTAAAATCCCTGTAATTGGGTTAAAGCCCATTACAGTTACAGGCTCATTGACGGGTAATTTAACGTGTATTGAAGCATGCTTACTACCACCATGGGCATCAGTAATAATGTAGGGGGCCTCAGGCTTATCTGAACCATGGGGGTTAGTTGGCGCGTAGCAGTGCCAGTAAATGAACCTACCGTTAACCACATCAACCCCTGGGTCATTAACGAAGCCAGGCCTATTGAAGAGGTACTTACCGATTAATAGGGGTATTATTGAGTATACGTCAGCCTCACAGACCGGTATAATGTCCTCATACCAAAGCTGCATGTAGCCTAGGCATGGCCAAGCATCAATTATGCCTGTGCTAACGTTCATAATGCAGTCGAAGGCCATTACATTAGCCCCAGTATCCCTTAAGGCAGCCTTCATGGCTAGGTAAAGCCTAGCCGCCTTAACAACATCAGCCCTTGATGGGTCAATGAATTGAGACGCAGCCTTAATCCACCTCTCAGCCCAATCCTCAGCATCCCTTGAATCAACCACATTATAGTACTTATCAATGAATTCCTTAAGATCCATGAATATGAAGGAGACTCCAAACCTCCTCTGAAGCTCAGCAACAGCCCTAGAAACCTCAGTGGCGTTTGGGAATGCCCAATTCATGTAACTTATGAGGTTCCTAGCGGTTACCAGTAGGACCTTACTCCCCCTAATTTTATCAAGGGCTATAAGGTACTTAACCTCATCAACAACACCCCTACTTAAAACATCCTCAGTAACCACACTAAGAATTGGGTAACCCTCCCTAACCGCATCAGCAACATCAATTAGGAAATTGGGTGAACCCTCCATGGATTTAGCAATGTAGAGTATGGGCTTACCACTCTTCAAAATAACCCTAACCACGCCCTGAGGCATAACTCTAGCATTAAAGATGAGGAAACCTGACGCATCAGCTTCAGATTTAAGTAAGGTTAAGGCGTCACTAACACTATTAACATTATATGGCTTAAACTCAACATTAGGGTAGGCATCCTTAAGAACCTTCATAACTTCATCCCTACTTAGGAATTCAGGCTCAAAGGACCCTAGGAAGACCACCGGTATACTAACCATAGAATCAATATTTACTCAACCCCCTTAAAAGCATCAACTAAGCTGTAGGCACCCAACGCGTTTAAGAGGGGTTCATTAATACTTCATACCTGTACTTATTAAATCAGTAAACATATTCATAATGCAATTGAGTGAATACTTAAAAGTAGAATATGCCTTCATGAAATTATGGTTAAATCCTTTACACTCAGGGTTAGGCCTATCGTCCTCAAGCCTAGTGTGGAGTTTTTAGGTGAGGAGCCTGCTAAGGTTGGTTATTGGGGTTTTGTGAGGAGTAGGGGTGATTATGAGGGTGAGTTGAAGGCTATTGGCAGTGACCTTAATAATATTGTTAATGATTTAGTTAAGGAGGGTTACTCAATTAGCCTTGAACCCATCCTTGAGCTTTCAAGCATGGATGAATTCATGAATCATGCAGATGAGTTAAGGGGCGTACACTTAGCAATACTACTTCCAATATTCCCAATAGCCCTTTACCAGTATCCTGAGAGGAGTATTTTAACCGCATTACTCTCCATTGTTGATTACGCTGCCGTCTACGATAAGTTCAGTGAACACTTTTACTCCGGTACACTCTTCGCACCACCACTTTACCAGAATCTTGCCTCAATTAGGCCTGATTTAGCTAGGAGGATTGTTTTAGCTGAGGGTGACTTGAACCTAGTTAAGTCAACAATGAGGGTTGCCTACGCATTGGAGAGGCTTAAGAATACTACAGTGGTTATGGTTGGTGAACCGAATTACGACTTCGGTGGTTGGGCTACGTTAGCTAAGGCCACATCAATGTTTGGGTTTAGGGTTAAGCACATTACGTACTCAAGATTCGTAAACGACTTTGAGGCTAAGCTTAAGGATCCTGAGGCAGTTAAGGAGGCTGGGAGGATTGCTAATGATTATGTGGCTAAGGGTAAGGCTGAGGCTAATATTAGGGTTAAGTACGAGTTACCTGAACCAGATGAGGATAGGAGGATTAAGGCTGGGGCATACTACCTAACACTCATGGGCTACCTAAAGGAGGCCGACTCAGATTGGGCCACAGTCAACTGCCTTAGCGTCAATACTTTAGGTAGGGTTGGGGCTACTCCATGTATGGCGTTCAGCATTATGAATGATAGTGGCTTAGTTGGTACGTGTGAGGCTGACCCAACTGCAATGATTACCCACTACTTATTGAGGTGGATTGCTAATAAGCCCACTGCCTTCTACGACCCGACAGTAAACATTGGTGAGGGTAAGTTAATACTGGCTCACTGCACATCACCAACAAGGATGCTTGGATACGGTGTGGAGGGGTTTAGGTACATTGCAACAACACACCATGAGTCAAACACTTCAGTAGCCCCAAAGGTCCTATATGAGGCAGGTGTAGTGACTATAGCTGGCCTATCCCACGACTTAAGTAAACTACTGATAATTAGGGGTGAGGCAACTGGCCCAACATTCCTAAGGATATGTAGGAATCAGGTTGAGGTTAAGGTTAATGAAGCTAAGGCAGCATTAGAGAATTGGCAGGGATTCCACTGGGTTATGG
>NZ_DAXS01000036.1:0-197 GCF_002506515.1 Caldivirga sp. UBA161 | reverse complement strand
ACTCCAATTAATCCCTTGGAGGGGGGCTTAATGCTGACTAAAACTACTGAACACGCATTGCTTGAAAAGCCATGAAGCATTACTAATTTTACCCTAAACTTAAGCTAATTGAACTCCACCTTAACTTAAAAGGATTTAAGGGAAAAAGAAGAAGCCTTATTTAAAGACACTAATTCAACCTAAGGCTTCACCTCCTC